>NZ_JAVRCL010000036.1:0-89490 GCF_034530775.1 Nostoc sp. DedSLP04
TGACCTTTGTGAAGGTTGGCTGCTTGCAAAAGAGACTTAACGGGAAAAGTCAGCTACCCATTTGTGCAAGTTCTTAACTTAGTTGCTTTTAAACACGCTTTATACTGGAGTAGTTAAGAGTAAAAAATAAAGATGTGTTAACTGGCACTTTTGTAACCAGTTAGCAGTAAAACTTAACTTTCTTCCACGTGTATCCGCCCTTTGGTAGACTTGAAAACTGAAATGGCCAGATAAAGCGGCGGAAATTCAAGCAGTTGAGAGGGCAGACTCTGTGGAAAATACACTTGGGTTAGAGATTATTGAAGTAGTAGAGCAAGCGGCGATCGCATCCGCAAAGTGGATGGGTAAAGGCGAAAAAAACATCGCTGACCAGGTAGCTGTGGAAGCTATGCGGGAACGGATGAATAAAATCTATATGCGCGGTCGCATTGTGATTGGGGAAGGCGAACGCGACGACGCGCCTATGTTATACATCGGGGAAGAAGTTGGTATCTGTACTCAACCAAATGCCGAAGCTCTCTGTAATCCTGATGAACTAGTTGAAATTGATATCGCCGTTGACCCTTGTGAAGGTACGAACTTGGTAGCTTATGGACAACCTGGTTCGATGGCTGTCTTGGCAATTTCTGAAAAGGGTGGATTATTTGCTGCTCCTGACTTTTACATGAAAAAGTTAGCAGCACCTCCCGCAGCTAAGGGCAAGGTAGACATCAACAAGTCAGCAACAGAAAACCTGAAGATTCTCTCTGAGTGTCTAGAGCGCTCGATTGAAGAACTCGTAGTTGTGGTCATGAAGCGCGAACGCCACAACGATTTAATTAAAGAAATCCGTGAGGCTGGAGCAAGAGTCGCTCTAATTTCAGATGGTGATGTGGGTGCAGCCATTAGCTGTGGCTTTGCTGGAACTAATATCCACGCGCTGATGGGTATCGGTGCGGCTCCTGAAGGTGTAATCTCGGCAGCAGCAATGCGTGCCTTGGGTGGACATTTCCAAGGTCAACTGATCTACGATCCAGCAGTAGTAAAAACAGGTCTGATTGGAGAAAGCAGAGAAGCCAACATCGATCGCTTAAAGTCTATGAATATCAATGACCCTGATAAGGTCTATGATGCTCATGAACTGGCATCTGGTAAAACTGTTCTGTTCGCTGCTTGCGGCATTACCAGTGGTAATCTCATGGAAGGTGTACGTTTCTTCAGCGGTGGAGCAAGAACTCAAAGCTTGGTAATTTCCAACCAATCGAATACGGCTCGATTTGTTGATACAATTCACATGTTTGGTAAACCCAAGACTCTCCAACTGAACTAATTTTTAGGGAATGGGGAATGGTAAAAGTAGAGGTGAAGCATTAGGAAATAAATCTTTCTATGAAATGGAAAAATAGTTAACCAAATGCTTCATCGTTACACTAGTTAGTAGTTAGTATTTAGTGATTAGTTATTGTTTATTAGTTGGAAAAATTATCAACCAATAAACAAAAATTCCCCATTCCCTATTCTCACTCAATGCCCTATTTTCAACTACCAACTAGTAACTACATTTAGCAAATGAATATAGCAGTGGTGGGGTTAAGCCATAAAACAGCCCCAGTAGAAGTCCGGGAAAAACTGAGCATTCCAGAACCACAAATTGAAAGTGCGATCGCTCAACTGGCCAGCTATCCCCATATTGACGAAGTTGCAATTCTCAGCACTTGTAACCGCCTAGAAATTTATATTGTTGCCAGTGAAGCAGACCAAGGTATTCGGGAAGTAACGCAGTTTCTTGCGGAATATAGTAAATTACCCGTGCTTTCTCTACGACAACACTTATTTATGCTGCTACATGATGATGCAGTAATGCACGTTATGCGGGTAGCAGGTGGTTTAGATAGTCTGGTACTCGGAGAAGGTCAAATTCTGGCTCAGGTGAAAACTACTCACAAACTGGGACAGCAATATAGCGGTATAAAAACCATTTTGAATCGATTATTTAAACAAGCGCTGACAGCTGGGAAGCGGGTTCGCACTGAAACTAGTATTGGTACTGGCGCTGTCTCTATCAGTTCGGCAGCTGTGGAGTTAGCACAGCTAAAAGTGGCAAATTTGGCAGCTTGCCGAGTGGTAATTTTGGGTGCTGGTAAAATGTCGCGGCTGTTGGTGCAACACCTCATTTCTAAAGGTGCTGTGGAAATTAGTATTGTAAATCGCTCTCGCGATCGCGCCCAAGAATTAGCAAAGCTGTTCCCTCAACAACCGATCAAAATTCATCCACTATCGGAAATGATGAGCGTAATTGCCGATAGCGATCTAGTATTTACAAGTACTTCGGCAACAGAGCCAATACTTGACCGTGCCAAGTTAGAAATGATTTTAGAAGT
Organism: Nostoc sp. DedSLP04; assembly: GCF_034530775.1. Classification (NCBI taxonomy): domain Bacteria; kingdom Bacillati; phylum Cyanobacteriota; class Cyanophyceae; order Nostocales; family Nostocaceae; genus Nostoc; species Nostoc sp. DedSLP04. Next base: position 2,361 of record NZ_JAVRCL010000036.1, read on the forward strand.
TCAGCGCTCTTTAATGTTATTTGATATTTCTGTGCCGCGTAATGTCCATGCGGATGTAAATGAACTGGAAAATGTGCAAGCGTTTAATGTGGATGATTTGAAGGCTGTTGTAGCGCAAAACTACGAAAGCCGTCGGAAGATTGCACAGGAAGCCGAGCGACTTTTAGAAGAAGAAGTGGAAGCCTTTGATATTTGGTGGCGCAGTCTGGAAACTGTTACTACTATTAGCTGTCTGCGAAATAAAGTCGAAACCATCCGCGAACAAGAGTTAGAAAAAGCTTTGTCGAGATTGGGTTCGGAATTCGCTGACAAACATCAAGAAATAATAGAGGCATTAACACGGGGAATTGTCAATAAAATTTTACATGACCCGATGGTGCAATTGCGATCGCAGCAAGATGTGGAAGCCAGAAGGCGCTGTATGCAAACTCTGCAAATGCTGTTCAACCTGGATGCAGAGGAACAATTTAGTTAAATTTAACAACAAAATCCTCGGCTTCTGTGAGAAGTTGGGGATTTGAGCTTTTCAATTAGATATACTTCTAATTAGATAGATGTCTAATTAGAAGTAAGTTATGCAACCAGAGCAATTTAACATCTTACTCCGCTTTTTCAAGGCATTAGCGGATGATAGCCGATTGAAGATTGTAGGTATCCTGGCAAATCAGGAGTGCAGCGTTGAAGAATTGGCGGCGCTACTGCAACTGAAGGAACCGACGGTATCTCATCATTGATATGAGAGATGAGCAAACCGCACAATCATAGGTTGTATTTTTATGCAGTTAGAAACACAAAAATTTTCTTATACACCTGAAGAGTATTTAGAACTTGAAGAAAAAGCAGAATATAAAAGCGAATACCGTGATGGAGAAATTGTATCGATGACGGGTGGCACTACAAATCATAATAAAATTGCTTTAAATTTAGCTGCATCCTTAAAAATTACTTTAAGGCGTAAAAATTATGATGTTTATATTGGTGATGTGCGTTTATGGATACCCCGTTATCGTCAACATACATATCCTGATGTGATGGTGATTGAGGGACAACCTATTTATACAGGAACCAGCACAACAACGGTTATGAACCCGATGTTAATTGCTGAAGTTTTATCTAAATCGACTAAAAATTATGATCAAGGCGATAAGTTTCTTTATTATCGCTCTATTCCCGAATTCAAGGAATATATTTTAATTGACCAATATCAGTATCATGTGATGCAATATGTAAAAACTGCGGAAAGTCAATGGTCATTCACTGAACTTGAACATGAATCTGCAATTTTATCACTGCAAACGGTTGATTTTCAAATTGAATTGCGCGACCTTTATGAGCAAGTAAATTTTGCAGAAAATAACGAAGATTAAAAAATAAATCTCTGATTCACCCCGAATGCTGATTCAGTCAAAAAAATTAACTTGAAATTGTTTAGCGATTACTCTAATCTAAACACCATTAATAGTGTTCACTTTAACTTTGGACAAGTCACAGTATTTATGTACTTTTATTTGTCCAAAGTCCGATCGCTAAATACATTGCATAAACAGAAAGTCAATCACACTCTATTTTCCCAAATAAGCTTCTAAAACTTTGGGATTAGTTTGAATTTCTGCTGGCGTACCGTCAGCTAAATTTTGCCCTTCGGCAAGTACCCAAACACGATCGCACAAGGACATAACCACATCCATATTGTGTTCGATAATCAAAAAGGTCATCCCGTCTTGACGGTTCCAGGTGATAATGCGATCGCAAATATCATCAATCAGTTTCGGATTCACCCCAGCCGCCGGTTCATCCAACAAAATCAACTTGGGATTAGTCATCAGCGCTCGCCCCATTTCTAGCAGCTTGCGTTGTCCACCAGACAAGCCACCTGCGTAATCGTGTGCTTTTTTGGCCAAGCCTACTGACTCTAACAGGAACATTGCTCGCTCTTGCAATTGCTTTTCTTCCTTAGCGACAATGTGCGGTTGCAACTGCACCTGCCAAAAATTTTCACCCGTTTGTTTTTGCGCCGCCAGCAGCATATTTTCTAACACCGATAACCGCGAGAGAGTCCGTGCAACCTGAAAGGTGCGGATTACCCCCTGCTGGGCGATTTGATATGGTTGCAAATTGTGAATCGGTTCGCCGTCAAAAATCACTCGTCCCTTATCGGGGCGGATGAAGTTTGAGAGTAAGTTAAATAAAGTAGTTTTACCAGCACCATTGGGGCCAATCAAGCCCGTAATGCTGCCTTTAGCAACTTCGATTTTCGCCTCATTAACTGCTTTGACACCACCAAAGCTTTTAGAAAGTCCAGTGGCTGCTAGAAGGGGAAGTGGAGATGAATAGTTATTTACCAAGGGTGAGTTCCTCTTTTTTCCCTAAGATACCTTGAGGACGCCAAATCATCAGTACCATCAAAATTAGTCCGATTACCATGATCCGAAATGCACCCAAACGCGCTTCATCAAGGGTAACGATTCTGGGTAAGACTTCCCGCGTTAGTGCATCGTAGGCAAAGAAAATTACCGCACCTAAGATTGTGCCGACATTATTCCCAGAACCGCCTAAAATCACCATAATCCAAGTGTCAAAGGTGATCTGCGGTTGAAAATTATCAGGGTAAATGGCTCCCAGTTGCCAAGCGAAGAAAGCACCAGCGATACCCGCGATCGCACCGCCTAACATGAGAGATTGTAATTTATACCAAAAAACATTTTTTCCCAGCGCTTTGGGAATTTCTTCATCTTCGCGGATGGCTTTGAGAATTCTACCCCAAGGCGATCGCACCAAAATTTCTAAGCGCCAGTATACAAATGCTAAAACCAAAAGCAACACCAGCATTAAACCTGCTTTTGGGTTGTAGTTATACAATCCGATTACCCCAGAAATATAAATCGCTGCCGCCAAAAGTGCTAACACAATTCCCACACCCAAGCGTGATGCAAATTCTTGCTTGCTAGTCGTCCTTTTGCCCAAATCAGTAGTTCGAGATATTTGAGTGGTGCGAATCCATTGCCACAAAGTAAAGAAAGTTACAGCAGCCAGCAGCGTTAAAAGCCCAATCATTATTAATCTGACAAACAAACTTGGTTCTGTGGATAGGGGTATGGGATAACTTTGCACACCAAACGCCCCAGAAACCCAAGTGTCACCCACAGGTAATTCCTGATTATTTACCACCAAACGAATTAATTCGCCCGTACCAATGGTGACAATTCCTAGATAATCTTCTCGTAAGCGGAGAGTTACAAAACCAATTATCAAACCCAACAAAGCAGCGACAATTGCCCCAACCAGTGCTGATACAAGTAAGGGTACGCCCTTTAAGCTTAACAATACCGTTGTATATGCTCCCAGAGTCATGAAAGCAATATGACCAAAGTTAATTAATCCCGTAAAGCCCCACTGTAAATTCAGTCCTAGTGCGAATAAAGCAAAAAGTGCTGTAGAAATTGCTAAGAAAATGAGATAGTCAACCATATTAAATTATTTGGGAATTGGGAATTGGGCATTGGGCATTGGGCATTGGGCGTTAGGAGTGCTGAGTGCTGAGTTAGGAGTTAAGAGTTTTGTTTATCTCCTTGTCCCCTCATCTCCCCTGCTCCCCTGCCCCTCTGCCCCTCTGCCCCCCGCGCTGGGCGAATAAATTTTAGCGTAGCTTGAGCGTAGCTAATTTTATGGGAATACTATTTATTGTTGGTGTTTGGTGGTAGGGAATAATTGACGTATGAATTTGCTGCGACTTAGAATGCATCACTTAATCGAGCAATTAGGCGATGACGATTTGCAAGACATTTGGAATGTTCTTGAAGCTTTACATTATGACTTTTATATGCTCAAAGCGATACAAAAAGTCAAGCGATCGCAGCAACCGTGGGATATCTTAACCCATGAAGAAGCGGTCAGACTGTTGATGTTTTTCTGATTCAGCAGCGCTTTTGATAGCATAAGTTTGGCGTAAATAAGCCACCCATTTGAAATGTCTAAAACCCTTACGCAATAGTAATTACGAATTACGACTTACGAATTACGAATTACGAATTACGCAAAGCGGTACTAGTGCCAGTGGCCCCTCAAGTTTTGGTGAAGGTAACGCCCAGTGAGTCTGGAAATGCGCTATGCCAGGTCTTTTTTGCTAGACCTGAAGAATTTAGAACCTGCCGCCTACGAGCGGGTACATGATTTTGTTTTTATTGAGTTAGCCCAAAAGTGGCAGTTGAGCGATCTAAAAGAACTGCGACAGCTTGATAGTGAAGGCATTTTTCACCGCTTCACCCTAGACAATTATCTGATTGGTATAGAAATTAGGGGTGAAATTGTGAAATTTCTGCGTGTCATCCCTATGCCAGATGTTTAAAGTCAAGAGTCAATCAATTTTGGATTTTGGAATTGCGGATTTTGGATTTGTTCCACCTACGTTCGCTTTCTTGGCACGTTCGCGGTAGCGTCTGGTAAAGAAGTGCGGGGCATCAACCGAAATAATTTTTAATCTAAAACTTGTACTGAGCGGAGTCGAAGTATCTAAAATTTAAAATCTAAAATTGGCACGGTCAAAGGAACACTGAAAACTGTAAACTGTATAAGGCTAGGCAGGGATCGCTATAACCTTACATTAAACTGGTTTTTGAAAAACACTTTATTTGAGATTTCCCTATGGATGCTAGGGCACTTTGGCAACGATACCAAAACTGGTTATATTTCCACGAGGGATTGGGATTGTACTTAGACGTGAGTCGGATACGGTTCGATGATGCCTTTGTGGATTCGTTGCAGCCGAAGTTTGACAAGGCGTTTGCGGATATGGCTCAACTAGAGAAGGGTGCGATCGCAAATCCCGACGAGAACCGCATGGTTGGACACTACTGGCTGCGAAATCCTGATTTAGCACCAGCTCCAGAACTTACACAAGAAATAGTTCAAACCCTAGAACAAATCGAAGCTTTTGCGGAAAAAGTCCAAACAGGTGCTATCCATCCTCCCAGAGCCAGCCGATTCACGGATATTATCTCCATTGGCATTGGTGGTTCCGCTCTTGGCCCCCAATTCGTCGCGGAAGCTCTTGCTCCTGATTTCCCGCCCCTGAAACTTCACTTTATCGATAACAACGATCCCGCAGGTATCGATCGCGTTCTCAATCATCTACGGAATAGCCTTGCCAGCACTTTGGTATTGGTAATCTCCAAATCTGGGGGAACGCCGGAACCTCGCAACGGCATGATTGAAGTTAAAAAAGCATACGCCGGACATAATTTGGAGTTTGCCCAATATGCGGTAGCAATTACCAGCGTTGATAGCAACCTCGATAAACTGGCCAAAGAAGAAGGCTGGCTGGCGAGATTTCCCATGTATGACTGGGTAGGAGGACGCACCTCAGAAATGTCTGCTGTAGGGCTAGTACCAGCGGCATTACAGGGCATTGATGTCCACGCTATCCTAGATGGCGCAAAAGAGATGGATGACGCTACCCGCGTCCCAGATGTAAAAAATAACCCAGCAGCCTTGCTTGCTTTGTCTTGGTACTTTGCAGGCAATGGAAAGGGCGAAAAAGATATGGTTGTCCTACCTTACAAGGACAGCTTATTTTTATTCAGTCGCTATTTGCAACAGCTGGTGATGGAATCCTTGGGTAAGGAAAAAGACTTAGACGGCAATGTAGTCCATCAAGGTATCGCCGTTTACGGCAACAAAGGCTCAACAGATCAACACGCTTATGTCCAGCAGTTACGCGAGGGTGTAGCGAATTTCTTTGCTACCTTTATTGAAGTGTTGGAAGATCGTCAAGGGCCATCTACTGAAATAGATCCTGGAGTTACATCAGGCGATTATCTTTCCGGTTTTCTCCAAGGAACCCGACAAGCGCTTTATGAAAATCACCGCGATTCGATTACAGTCACGATTCCCCAAGTTAATCCCCGAACTGTAGGGGCATTAATTGCTTTGTATGAACGTGCTGTTGGTTTATATGCTAGTTTGGTCAACGTTAACGCCTACCATCAACCAGGTGTAGAAGCTGGCAAAAAAGCTGCCGCCTCCATTCTCGATTTACAAACACGAGTAGTAGCGGTGCTACAAAAAGAAAAAACTCCCCTTTCTCTTGACGAACTCGCCGAGAAGGCAGGCGCATCAGACCAAGTTGAGGCAATTTACAAGATTTTGCGTCACATCCATGCCAATCAGCGGGGTGTAGTTTTACAAGGCAATCTTCAGAAACCCGGTAGTTTGACCGTTTCTGCTAGCTGATAGCTCTAATCTAAATCTTAGATTTTGTCCAAAATTGTTGTCTCAACAACAATTTTTTATTGTGAAGCATCCTAAATAGAAGATATATCTTCTGTCTAGGATGCTTCACTGTATAATTCGTAATTCGTAATTCGTAATTCGTAATTAAGTTTGATCGCTCAATATCGTTCGTCTAAATGTTGCTTTCTTCTCTTCCTTTGCCTAATTACGAATTATTTTAATTATGAATTGCCATCAGGCGTTGATTAAAGTAACTCTTGGGTAAAAAACAGCGATCGGGTAAAAAAGGATTGTTGAGATTTTGACATAAGAAAGTGCTGGGTTTATCCCGATGACAAAATGGTGGCACGATTCCCCAATGTTCTGCTAGCCAAATCCAGTATCCTGTTTCAATTCTGCCGTAGCTTGATACTGTGAGAATTTCTCCAACGCTGTTGTTAATAGATACTAAATCTGATGATGATTTGATGTCAATTAATAGCCATGCTAACTCATCTATAGAAAAGTAATAGCCATTTTCGGCAGCGATGTCGATGAACTGTTGTGGCTCTTTAGCTATTAGTAATTCTTCTTTGAGAGATGGCGTTTTTTGGGCAATATCGAAAAGATCCCAAATCTGTCTTCTCGTAACTAGAAACCAGGCAAGTTCTTCTGCGGTCAAATTATAACCGTTTTCTCTTGCTAACTTGAGAAACGGCTCAAGGCTATCTGTTTCTGCTAGTTGACTTTTCAACTGGAAAGTTTGCTCTACTAGTGACAAGAAATCAATAATCTTTTGCCATGTCACTTTGTCAAAGTTTTTGTTAAATTTTATTTTTTCTTTCCAATAAATGTATTTATCTTCTTTAAGAAAGAAATTCCAAATTTGATAATACATGGGTCATCTTGCCTAAGTTGTAAACTTGGTAGAGGTTTATGATTAATGAACACCAGTGTAGTAAGTATAATGTGTTTCTTCGACAGTACTAAATTTTTATCTCATGTAAATGAAGTCACACAGTAGTTAAGTATAAAACTTTTGTAAAGTTTGTAACTATAAATAATAGTTACTGAGAAAAATATGAAAGATTGCGATGCCTTGTGGTGGGTTGCAACTAAGATTTTTATTGCTTCTCATAAAATAAAATTAAGTCAATAAATAGTATTAATTATTCATGAAGTAATTAATTGTAAAGCAATCTGTAGTTTAGTTATTTTTAAAAAAACTGCATATTTCTACGGAGAAGAAAGCTAAGTATAGCGTATTGTAGAGAAGGTAAGAGGTTAATTGAGGTTTTTTTTATAGCCATCTAAATAGTAAAATTACATAGAAAGTTCCAGCGATCGCCTGTATCTTCCTATTAACTAAAGTTAAGGCAGCACTAAAAAATGGGGTTAGTGAATTATTAGGTTTATATCTCAACTTTAAGATAAATGCGATCGCACTTCAGTTATTTTTAAACGAACTGCAAAGTACGCCAAGAGCGCGAAGGTAAGAAAAGAGATATATTTTACTATATTTAGTTAATAGATAAATTGCGGAGAAAGTAAAAGCGATCGCTCTTCCAATCACTACCTTTAATTCGTCCTAAGTAGCCTGTTAAAGGTGAGGAAAGTTCAATTATTAAATCATGAACTACTTCATCATTTAATCGGGGATTATGAGTAGCATTGTAATGAACGCGAATTTCTGTAACTGTGAAACTTGGATGTATAGTTTTTGCATTTTCATTGTCTTGTTCAGAAAGTTCTTTGACTGCTGTGATAATCTGCGCTCGCAGACTAATATCTGTATAAACTTGGTCAATATATTTTTCTACTTCCTCATCAGATTGACCTGCTTTTAAATATTCTTTTAGCTTAAATAAGTCTACCGAGTTGCAATGGTTGCTTTGCAATTTGACTAACTTCTGAAGCGTTTCTGGTTTAATGATAGCCATACCTTGTATTTTTGCAGCGTCTTGTAGTTGGGTTGTTGGTTCACCAGGGCCAATAATTAATTTAGCAGCCTGATTAAAAAGGTCTGGTCGGCGTAACATTCCCAAATTCAATAGTTGCACTGCGGTATCATTGGGAATCTTTCTACCTGCTTTGCATTCACCAAATAATGGGTATGGTTTGGAACAAAATAAATCTAAACCACCTGCACCGCCTTTGTGAGCATAATCAATCGTAAATCCCAGAAGTTCTAAACTATCACGCACTACATTTTCAAAATCTGTACCAGCTTGATAGTTAGTTTTTTTCTCCTCTAGCTCAATACTGCGATCGCCCAATTTTGCAATATCATTTATCCAAGCTAAATTTGCATTGGGTTGCTTAATGAGCTTGTCACTACTCCAACCCAAAAATGCTTTGATATCGTCGTCTAATTGTTTCGCTGCTGGTTGGCTAATGGTTAAGGATGCGATCGCACTCTGCAATTGTTCTAATTCAGGATGCAGCGGGGGTTCTAGCTTTTCTAATTGGTGTTTCCGTTGGGCGAAGGTGCGATCGTTTAATACTGGTAAATCAACAGATACCTTCAACGGATCAGGTAAACCTATAAACTGGCTTTGTGGATTCACAGATATTTCAATTGGCTCAGACAACAAATAGACACGCAAATAAGCAAGAAAGATATGCTTCCTTCGCAGCAAAATCTCTTGTAATCCTTTTGTTGTCCAAATATTTAATTGTGACAAAGCTTTTAACGATTCTGAGTTATTTACGATTTGGCACAGTTCACACTTACCCCAAGATTGAATCCAGACTGTTTCAGAATTTATTTGAGTAATAGCTTTCTGTATAACCGTCAAGAAGTTTGATTTGTAGTATTGTTCATCGGGTAATACATTGGTTGAGTTTGCAGACGGATAGAGAGCAAAGGAACGCCCCGGATGAATAAATGTCCGGGGTAGAGCTATAATTATTCGACCCTGTAGCAAACCTTCAACATCGGGAGAAGGTAGACATAAGGCAGTATTAAGCAAAATTAGATTACTCATAAACCAAGTTTAACCATTAAATTATCAAGCATAGCGTCTAGTTCTTTCGTTACATTTTGATTTTGTATAGGCTGAGTTTCAGGAACACATTCTTCATTTATTAAGCCACTGGGAATTTGACCAGATGGATCACTTAAAATTTCACGTATTAAGTAGTTGTCAACTGCAATTTTGTGTTTAACTACAAACTTAGAAATTTCTTCTTCACTAACTTCATAATCTTTGCAAGCTTGCTGAACAAATAAAATTGCTAAAAGAGGCTTAATATCCTCAATACTAAGTTTTACGAATTCTCCTCCTAAATTTTTAGAAAGCAGTTCATCTAAATGTTCTTTTCCTTTAGTATTAGTTTTCACGTCTTTGGCACGAACTAAGCAGCCACGAGTCATATCAAATTTTTTATAATCTATTAATCTCCTCAAGGCAGCACTCACAAATTTATTGCTAGATTCTTGCACCACTGCTACTACTATTTTGATAACTCTTCCATCTTCCTTACCAATAACTCTAAAGTTGAGGTAGCCTTTGTCTACATTTTTGACTATAACTTCCTCAACCTCATCTATTGTTACTCTCTCTACAGTTTCGCCTTTCAGAGTTAATAAACAAAAACGTATAGCATCAGCTATGGTATTACTGTCTTCAAAGTAATTGTCTATTGTATTATCAAGTGCTGTAAGTTCTTTATTAAAAGCTTTTTCAATTTTATGTAGTGGATCTACTTGCACCAGTGGTACACCCGGCAAATTACAATTATTTGTACACCACTGTAAAACCTTTCTAACTATTGGTTTTTCTTTACCAAGCTCTCGTAAATTATTCTCATCAAAAGGATAGACAGGATGAGGTGGAGTTAAGTTATTCGTATCATAAAAATCTTTCAGCCAGTGCGAAACAAGAGTTACTACATCATCACTATTAAGATGCCTTAAATCAAATTTCTTTTCACCAATTCTATCAATAACTGAATCTGCTTGTGGTACAACTTTAACTTGTTGCGTCCAAGTTTCATCGAACATAGCTAGAATTAAGACTCCACGTTTAATTTTGCTATATATATCTTTTGCAAACAGAGCAATAACCTGTGCCCTTGTAAAACCTTGCTCATTACAATTGACGCTTTCTAACTCATCAAAGCAGATGACTATTGTCCTGTAATCACCAATTAAGTCTAGAATTTGACATACTGTTTGGAATGCTTCAGCTTCTTTATCGTCTTGACTAGTATTTGGTAATCCCATAGAGTCAGCTTGTGACTGTGCTAAGTCTCTGCCAGCAAGCCAATTAATTGCAAATGAAACTTTATCTAAAGAAAGTGTCCATAGGATAGCCTGAATCAAATAAGGATTTTCAATATTTGACTTAAGTTTCAGTACTTTAGCAGTCAAAGCATCAACGATTTTGGGATGTTGAGCTAAAACCCCAGGAAATCGCTTCATTAACTCTTGAGGAGTGTAGCTTGACTTATATACCTCATTGACTAAAGTAGTTGCGATCTCTTGCCATTGCATCACATTTTGATTACCAGTCTGTTTTAGACTAGATGCCAATGTGTTTAAAAATTTAGAATGTATTTTGTTTGAGTCACCATAATCAACTTCGCTCATATAGACAAAAAAACTATCACCTTCATACTGAATATGGCGACGAATTCTACTCATTAAGTGACTTTTACCTAGTCCTTTTTCAGCTTTAATAGTTATACCAATAACTGAACGTTTTCCTGTACTGATTTGCTCTATTGCCTGATAAACAGCATCTGATGCATGAGCATTTATGGAAGGAACATCAGGAAAAGTTTTGTTCCAGATATCATAATTTCTGACTACTAGTGATCTATCAAATGGGTTATGGCTTGTAATAGCTTTGTTGATGTCTGAGTATGAAGAGAAAGAATTAATCATGATTGTGCATCTTCTGAAAATAATTACTAAGAAATAAAAGGGGAAAAAATCGAGTAACTTAGTTTAAAAATTGAGGCGTTTAGCATAACAGCGTAATCCACTGACTTTAGTAGTAATGGAATCTTCAATCTTGTCGGGGGCGCTATCTTCTATGCTTCCACCCTGAAGTTGCAAAATGTCCTTCTCCTGAATTTCTAGCAGCCATGTATTGAAATCTTCACGACTAACCCGATCGCCTATTTCTCTCCTGATACGATAAATTGGCACAAGATCATCTAGGTTATAGTTTTGGTTCAGCTTGTCGTATACTTCCAACGCCACAGATTTAAACTCGTCGTAAGATGCGATTCCTTCTCTTCGAGACGCTACGCGAATAGAAAGCTCGGCTAACGCACCTTTCCCATTAACTGGTACATCTGCACCAACTACCGCAACATCAATCTGACTAATCCACTTCACCAACGCATTCGCTGCCCAAGTACCGACAATCGTCCCTTCAAACTTAAACTCGCCACTTTTCAAACCCTCACCCAACACCTCTAAACCCTTGGGAGATGTCAGAGAATATCCTTTTTTGGAGATTGCGATCGCACCCTGCTTCTGTAATTCCTCGAATATGCCCTGATAATCTGCCACCTTCTGGCTTTTGGCTACAATTCGCTTAGTGAGTTGACCCTTCTTAACTTCCTGCTGCGTTCCTCCCAAATCCCACAAAGCCAAAAGAAGACGAGTGCTAGTATTTTTTGATGTCATATTGAGTATACTTTTTGACAAAAAGTATCATAGTAACTGTATCTTTCTAAGATATTTACATAGAAAAAATAACCGAGAAATTGCTGAATATTTCAGCTAAATAGATTTATAAAAAATCAACAATATATTTCTTTGGGATGAATGCAGTTTCTCTCAAAGGCAGGATGGAAGACTTGAAAAAACCGATGATCATGAAAGTGAAACGCTGTAGCTGGTGCAGTTACAAATTAAGTGAAATATGTTTTTTCAATCCCAGGTGAAATAACAGGATTTCTAACTTGGTTTTTGCAACAGCAAGGCTTTTAGCAAATACAGGTGATGAAGAAATCCAATGAACACAATATATAAAGAACGTAAAATAGTTTCGCGTCTATTTGCAGTGCTGCTTTCGGCATTGCTAATGGTACCCTTGCTGAGTAGCTGTGGAGGCGGTTCCCAAAAAGCTTCAGCACCACCACCTGTTGATGATACCGTCGGTAGAACAGTGAGCGATCGCCAAACCGAAGCGAAGAAGGGCTTGTCTACAGGGCAGAAAGTTGCTATTTTGGCAGGTGCTGCGGGACTTTATTACCTCTACAACCAACATAAAAATGCTCCCCAAGAAGGAGCGCAAGGTAAGTACTATCTTTCCAAGAACGGACGTGTATATTACCGTGATGCTGAACATCGCGCTCACTGGGTAACGCCACCAGCAGAAGGAATTCGAGTACCGGAATCTGAAGCACAAAAGTATCGGGAATTCCAAGGCTATAACCGGAGTGCTACAGGTCGCGATCTAACTGGTATAACTTCATCCGCAGCTCCAGCACTCTAGATCGGCGAAGCGTGTGTACAAAGCGGGTTTCCTGGAGGATAACGCCGATCGCGCCCGTCGGAAACACGAACTTAAATCAGGAGACAGATTATGGTAAATGAATTTTTCCGAAAGGCGAAAGACTTACTTTTGGGATCGAACAGCGATCAAGCCGATCAAGATGCCGAATTCCGCGATCGCAATGTACGTCCAGCTAGCGAAGATCCCTACGGCGATCCCGCAGACCCAGCATCTTACGGCAATGTTCGCCCAGCTAGTGAAGACCCCTACGGCGACCCCGCAGATATCTCGTCTTACGGCAATGTTCGCCCAGCTAGTGAAGACCCCTACGGCGACCCCGCAGATATCTCGTCTTACGGCAATGTTCGCCCAGCTAGTGAAGACCCCTACGGCGACCCCGCAGACACAGGGGAATTTGGTGATGTCCGCCCAGCCAGCGAAGACCCCTACGGCGACCCCGCAGATCAAGATTACCGCCGTTAACGCAAAACCAATCTGGTGATATTGGTTTTCATAAGGTGATGAATTTTGGAATAACAAATAAGGCAGTGGGATTAGAACCTACTGTCTTTTATTTTGGCTGCTATAGCTGTCGCCAAGTAGTTTAGGACATAAACCTAATATAAAACCTAGACAACAAGCGGCTTTCGGCCCTGTTCCCTGTTAAGAGTTCCCTGTTCTCTGTCCCCTGCTATATTGATACAAATTACGAATTACGAATGATTTCTTGCGATCGCTCAATATTTTGACGCACAGATCGAGCCGAAGTATGCAAACCCTTTCTTTCTTCATCAGTCAGCGTCAATTCCCCTAGCTTCCATCAAATCCAGCGCCAAACCTTGAGGCATTCCCGCAATAATGTCTAGTAAAACTACATCTGCCAGATTTTTTTCTGCAACGCGTTGAGCTAAAGTACTGCCAACCCTACCCGCACCCACGATGGTAACACGGGGTAAATTACAGATAATTGAGGAGTTAGGGAAAGAAGACATAAATTAAGATGCGATTTTTCTCAGCAAAAATTCAGGAGTCAGAATAAATGCCGAATTCTGACTTCTGACTCCTGAATTCTTGTTACTTATTTAAATTCTTCGAGTTGATCCACACGTAACCAAATATTAGGTGTTGGCACTTTCCCAAACTTAATCAAGGCGTAATCACCTTTGATGTCTACAATTTCGCCCTTGCTTTCAAACAAATAAGAAGGAAAGCGAGCATCACTGGCTTTAGCCTCCAGGCTGTTTTCTAGTTTTTCGCGCACAGCGCGAACCATATCTCCTTTTTTGACTGCCATGAGTTCCTCTCTCAAATTTGTAACGTCTTTCACCTGCATTTTAAAAGAGTTTCGAGTTAAAATTCCTAACTCTTGTACAGACGCAATTAATCCCGTCTCATGACTCCCGGCAACGTTTGACACTCGGAGCAAAAATGACTAGATCGCCCAGCTAACCTGATCCGTTGAATTGCTGTACCACAAACTCGGCAGGGTTCTCCAGCGCGGTTATAAACCCAGGCTACACCACCATAATTGCCGTTAGTACCTTTAACATTTAAGAAATTACTAAATGTCGTACCACCAGCCTCAATGCTAGTTTCTAACACTTGAATGATGGCGGTTCGCAAACGTTCAATTTGCTTTAGTTGCAAATTTATACACAAGGTTTCAGGTAAAATCCCACTCTTAAATAATGCTTCATCAGCATAGATGTTACCTAATCCCGCCACCACCGATTGATCTAGTAGCGCAGTTTTAATTGGACGGCGGCGGTTTTGGAGTTTGCTTGCTAGATATTCAACAGTAAATTCCGGTGAAAATGGATCTGCTGCCAGTTTTGCCAAACCAGTCATAATACTTTCTGCAGCAACACCAGGCGGAACCCACCATATTTTACCGAAGGTTCGCTGGTCAACAAAACGCAATTCCTGCCGATCGCCAAAGAATAATCTAACCCGCGTGTGCTTGTGTAATGGTTCATCTCTATCCAGCCATAATAGTTGACCAGTCATTCGCAGATGAACTCCTAGCCAGCCGGAAGATGAGGAGAGTTCGGCGAGGAGATATTTACCGCGACGATGCCAAGTAGCAATCGCATTATTTTTAATTCCATTAACAAACTCACCAATAGAAAACGGGTAGGCGATGGTGCGATCGAGCAACACATCTCCACCCGTGATTTCTTGGTTGAGGGTCAATTGATTTAGACCCCTTCGGACTGTTTCAACTTCAGGCAGTTCGGGCATTCAAGCTGAGTTAAGCAGGCAATTGTGATTTATTTGAGGGTTCGAGGAAGAAAAGATGGGGTAGTAACTTACATAGCCGTAGATAGCTCGTATTACTACCCAAAAGAAACCGTAAATACCCGCAGGGCGGCTCTCGTAGATTAGGGTAGGCTAGGACAAAGAATGAACTGAAATTTTCAGACTTCATACTTCAGACTTTAAGACTACCCTTCATCATCGCATCAAACAACTCCCTTGTAGCTTTGCAGCTATTTTTTCGGTGCTTTAGCCTTTGGTGCTTCAACCTCGACTAATTCATCCTGGGCAAAGTTGTTGGTATTGATACCAGAGTAATTGACCTTTTCAAAGCGGACAATTACAGGGTATTTGATGCCGCTTTGGTCGATGGAAGCCACAGTTCCTAGATCCTGAAACCAGTAGGATTCAGGGCGGAGAATACGTACTTTAGAACCACGTTGAACCATGATTATTTTCCCTTTTAGTTATCAATCGCCAATCTAGAGGGCTAATTGATTTCACTCTACAACCTCAAGGTCGCAGCAAGAGTCTTTGTTAAGTTATTTGTCTGAATTGGGCATGGGGCATTGGGCATTGGGCATGGGGCATGGGGCATGGGGCATGGGGCATGGGGCATGGGGAAGAGACAAGGTAGACAAGAAAAAAGGAAAAGACTTGTTCAATAATTCCCCCTTGTCCCCTTGTCCCCTTGTCCCCTTGTCCCCTTGTCCCCTGCTCCCCTGCTCCCCTGCTCCCCAGTTACATACCACATCCAAAATTGGAAAAGGTATTAAACTCCACTTGACAAGGTAGACGTTTTAGTGTACCTTCATTCGCAAAGAGCTATTTTGTAAAAGCTTATGTTTTAGTTAAGACAAACACATTTCCCTCATTACCTCTGCCGATCCGTAGGTCGTTATCTATATAAGTGATATCTAACCAGCCTTGCTGTTTGTCACTCTTTATGGGAATATCAATTCCGGGAAATTTTCTACCTTCTTCAATTTGTTGGATAAAAGTTACCGGAGAATTGTATTCTATTAAACGTTGTAAGCCGATAATAGAACGTTCAAATTTCACTTGGACACGCCGACCTGAAACTGGCTCAAATTTAGCAGCAACGCTGACTAATCCTTCTAAATAAGGTAAGCCATAAATCTCAGCTATGTTGTAAACACTGGTAGTCTCTACCCGGATATACTGATAGATTTGACCCAGTTTACATAAGGGTAGACGATCTAAGTTTAAAAGAGCCTTGCTATTGGTGTATAGTAATCGCCAATTGCCATCTAGCAAATTACTAGCTTCCACCGGACGGGGTGTAGGATTAAAGTCTTCTAAATTGGCGATCGCGATTAAGATAGCCTGTTTCTGTTCTTCGGTCGCCACTAGACCGCGATTAGTAAGTGCGATCGCATCCATAAGAGCCGCTTTTGCCATCATCGCCTGTCACCTCAAAAATCACTCACTTTCCATCAGCATAAACAAGATATTAATGACATATATGTAGAGCCATAAAAATTACTAAGAATCGCTTGACTTAAGCCTTATGCTTATTAAATAAAAAAATTTCTATCTGAATGCGGATTTATCAACTAAAGGGTTGAAAAGATAACTAAATTAATCCGTGCCAAGTGATAGACTCTAAATGTCAACTTACGTAAACCTTTTCTTGTCCTGACTCGATATGTTGAACTCTCCATTACGTGAAGCAGCCCGTAACCAACGAGCCGATGTCATCCCCCTAAAGCCAGAGTCCTCTTTGTTGGACTGGTTACAAAACAACGGTCGCATCATCGCCCGTGACGTTCACGAACCGGATTTTCAAGCTGACGAAGAAGGAATAGACTCCCTAATGGGTGTAGATGATGGAATTGGCTACGACCTCGATGATGATGACGATGATGATATAGGAATCGCTGAAAATTAGCCTTTTCAGGCTAGGGACTTGGTAGTATCCCTAGTTACTGTTATTCAATTTTATAAGTGTGGAGTGAAGGGAAACTTCTGTGGACGCTAAATTATCTCCTGAGCAAGGATTAAACATTTCTGGAATCGCTCTAGCCTCTTTATTAGCCGTAGGGTTAGGTACAACAGCATTTTTCTTGGATTCGATGGCCAATCGGCTACCTTGGCAAAGTATGTCGTTAACCCTGCCATTACTGTTGTGTGCGTTGGGTTCAGGTTTGGTGGGCTATTGGGTAATACCTTTACTTCAAGCACTTAAAACTGGACAAATAATTCGTGAAGATGGGCCTCAAGCTCATCTCAAAAAGGCAGGCACTCCCACAATGGGCGGTATATTTTTTATACCTGTATCTGTGTTGCTTGCCTGCATATTGTCTAACTTTTCTAAAGAGGTGCTTGCAGTTTCGGCTTTGACAATCAGCTATGGATTGATTGGCTGGCTCGACGATTGGCAAATTCTGCGCCGGAAATCAAATAAAGGTATATCTCCACAAACAAAACTGGCTTTGCAGGTGAGTTTTGCGGCTATGTTTTGTCTATGGCTGATGTTTAATCAACCTTCTAATATTACAAATATTGCTTTGCCTTGGGTGAGCTTCACACTACCATTAGGATTCCTATTTTGGCCTTTAGCAGGTTTTGTACTAGTTGCAGAAAGTAATGCGACTAATTTAACAGATGGTATTGATGGCTTGGCAGCAGGAACAGTAGCGATCGCACTTTTGGCATTAGGTGCTTTAGTCGCCCCAACAGCACCAGGATTGATGGTTTTCTGTGCTGCTTTAAGTGGCGGGTGTTTAGGTTTCTTAGCCCATAATCGCAACCCAGCCCGCGTTTTCATGGGAGATACTGGTTCCCTGGCACTGGGAGGAGCTTTAGCTGCTGTAGCACTATTAACAAACAGCTTAGTAGGTCTGTTTATTCTCAGTGGTATATTCTTCGTAGAAACCTTGTCGGTGATGGCGCAGGTAAGTTATTACAAAGCCACGAAGGGCCCCGATGGCAAAGGTAAACGTCTCTTGAAAATGGCACCTTTACACCATCATTTAGAACTTACTGGCTGGTCAGAATTACAAGTAGTTGGAGTATTTTATATAATCGCTGCTATTTTGGCTACTATTTGTTTAGTGATCGCTCCATTCTAAATGTTTTAAAAACTGCTTGAATATAAAAAACAACTCCCATATCTTCAGGGAGTTGTTTTTTTATAGAGTAAATTTATAAGTTTCTGATTTCTATGGCAACTGAAGCGCAAAGGATAGTCATAGAGTCAATAGACCTCTTGCAAAAGTTATTTTTGCAAGAGGTGGGAAAAGGTTAAAGGGGAAAGGGAAAATAACAAACCTTTCCCCCTTTTCCCGACTTCTGCAAGAAGTCTAATGTAAAATCTCAAATCTCAAATCTCAAATCTCAAATCTCAAATCTCAAATCTCAAATCTCAAATCTCAAATTGTTTGACTGCTTGAGGTATTCTAAATTTTTTATTCTTCAATTATAAGTATTTACATATTCCCTAACTCGATTCTTCCCTGTTCGCTTTGCCTCAAGCATCGCTTGATTCGCCCGATTTAGAAAATCCTTAACCGTAATCCCTGGTTCTGATACAGCTATTCCAAAAGAAGCGGTGATGCTTTCGAGGAGCCGATCGCCGTCCTTCAATTGCATTTGTTCAATATCTAGCCTTAATTGTTCTACTCGCTTTCTGAGCGTTTCCAGTGTCATATTAGGCATGACAATTACAAATTCTTCACCACCCCATCTGCAAGCAATGTCAAAGGAGCGAATAGATTTTAACAGTAACTGTGCTAATCCCTGGAGAACAATGTTGGCAGTCACGTGTCCATAGCGCGAATTGTAAGATTTGAAGTTATCGATATCAAGAAAAATAATACTAAGAGGTTGTCCCAATCGTTCAGCTTCAGCTAGCCTTTGTTCCGTTATGCTTTCCATATAGCTTTGATTGAATAGTTGAGTCATCCCATCCCGCAAGTTTTCATGGGTTAGACGTTGTTTGATCGATAAATTATTCAGTGCAATGCCTAATGTTCTAGCAATAATCTCAGAAGTTTGTCGATCTTCTGGACTGATTTCATCAAGTGCGTCGAGGTGTAAAATCCCAACTATTTCGCCTTGTCCAAACAATGGAACGCACAAATGTGCGCCGCTAACTGGCTGTATTAAGTGACTACAAATTAATCCTGAATTCCGAGACGATAAAAGGTTGAATTTTCCTCTCCGCAATGCCCAACAATCAGATAGTGAAAATATTTCTTTACTGCTTATTTCATCTCCCCAAATCCTATTAATTTGAACATAATTCTTGGAATTAGCAATTATACAGATACAACCACTCATTGTAGGAAACAGCTTGGAACAGGTTAAAGCTACTACTTGATAGACCTCATCTTCAGACTCACAGGAATAAAGCATATCCGCCATATCTGAGAGATATATAAGTTCTCGTTTTTTTGCTTCCAATTCCAGTGTTTTTTCTTTTAGCTGCCGATTTAAGTCAGTTAGCGATCGCTGTGCTTCTATAGATTCTGTAATATCAATACTGATCCCACCGATACGGTAAGCGCCCGTTGCGTAATCGCTAAACGGAAACTTAAACGATAGCCAATAGCACGGCTGATTGTTACCAGATACTTTTACCTCTTCAATTAGCTTCAAAGGACGTAGAGTCTTCAAAACAACTCGATCGTTCTCCATAACCTGCCGTCCCTCTTCTGGATCTGGCAAGAATTCACTATCAGTTTTTCCCAACCATTCTTGTGAATTTATAGAAAATCTAGACTGTATTTCCTGGTTGTAGTAAAGCAGTCTAGATTGCTCATCTTTGATATATGCTGCAAAGGGGCCCCGATCTAGGAATAGCCGTTGCATCTGCTGGCTACGTTGCAGTTCGCGGGTATCTTCTTGATATCTAGCGATCGCCTCTACAATTTGATAAGCGGTTGGCATTAGGTAGAGTAAAGCAGATAAAGAAATAAACGCCATTACATCAAGTACGCCTAAATGCAGCAGGGAAACTGCCATATATGGCTCAAAGATTGCCAGAAAGTGATGAAATCCGCAAAATAGTACGAATCCACCCGATAAGAAAAAGGCTAGCCAAAACTTAGGAGGGATAGTTGCCTTAGTTTTGCCAAAGAAAACCCCTATTACTATGGGTATACCAAAGTATGAAAATGCAGTAATGCTATGAGCAATTATGCAATTCCAGTAAATAGGTTCCATTACTGATCTGGTATTAATATTTCATTCGTTTGACTATAATTCTGGGTAGCCTCAATATGTAAGTAGATAAAGGATGATTTCAGTGCCTCATGGCTTAGTTTTACAAAAGTTATCATGGTAACTTTTTGAACGGCTGCTCATGTTACCCCCTTAGCAACCTGACTTACCAAGTGAGTGAGTTCGGGTAAAATCAGTTTTTCCATCGCCAGTCGCACAGCATTACTAGAACCAGGAAGCGAGAAGATTAATTTATCTTGATAAACACCAGCAACGGCACGAGAAGCGATCGCCCGTGAACCAATTTCTTGATAACTTAAAAAACGAAATAACTCACCAAATCCCGGCAAAGTTTTCTCTAGTAACTTCTCAATAGCATCATAGGTGGTATCTCTTGGTGCAATACCTGTACCACCATTAAAAATTACAGCATCCAAATTTGAGCTTTTGCCCAGATTTTCTATCTGCCCTTGAATTTGTGTTGGTTCATCTTTGATAATCGTGTAGGCTCCTACAGCATGGTTTGCACCAAGGAGTAACTGCTGAATTAGCTGGCCACTTTTGTCTGTTTCCAAAGTGCGTGTATCGCTGACAGTAACCACAGCACAAGTTACTAAAACTCCAGGCAAGTCTGGATGGGGTTGTGGCATTATATGTCACTCATGAACTTTTAATAATGGATAATTGGGCATGGTAAATGGCGCATTCATTGAACATGACAATTACCGATGCCCTATGCCCTAAGCCCTAAGCCCTATGACTCATTTTTACTCAGTCCCAGATCGTTTTCTTCAGCATACCGCTCCATGAAGCGCATAAAGCGATCCCATTCTTGGGCAGATTTCATTACATAAAATGCTTCTAATTCTTCCGGTTTCCCGTTAATAAATTTAGCTTTAACTTCACGGGTAATTATCTCGCCTTCTTCGTCAATTAAGTACATTCCGGTAATATCTTCGGTAGTACCTTGATCTAAAATTTTCGGATTCGTAAAAGTAAACGTCGCTGTACCACTATCCCCAGTACGCGATCGCGTCAAGCGCACATCTGGAGTTACCTCTTCGTCAAGACCTCTAGAAAACTGGATTTTCGCCATGATGAATGAATTTAAACTTTGCTGATGGTTAATTTAATATTCTCTCATCAATTAGAACACCACAGTCTAGAAGCTACTGTGATTCACTTTTTAGTGTATATACTTAAATTGCTTCTTTTTCAAGTAACAAAGTTACGGGGCCATCGTTTTCGATGATAACTTGCATCATTGCACCAAATTTACCTGTTTCTACCTGCAACCCGCTAGCTCTTAACTTACTAACAAAACAATTATACAAATCTTCTGCCGATTGGGGAGGCGCTGAACGGTCAAAAGAAGGACGGCGACCTTTACGACAGTCACCATAAAGGGTAAACTGACTGACTACTAACAAATCACCACCAATGTCTTGTATAGATTTTTGCCATCGGTCGTCTCCTCCTTCGTCAGGAAAAAGCCGCAATTCTAAACATTTACGCACCATCCAGTCGATTTCAGCATCAGTATCGGTATTAGCAATACCTACGAGCAAATTTAGCCCCTGCCCAATTTTACCGACAATTTCATCATTCACTGTAACTTGAGATGATTTAACTCGCTGGATAACAACGCGCATTTTAATCAGAACATTTATCAACGTTTTGATTTTAGAGCAATATATAAAAACTAAAAACAACGATTTTCCATTGCTCAAAATTGATGGCGGAGCCATTGAGAATGCATTCCCAGGTTCCACCTGGGAACGAGTAGTAAGTTTCTAACTTCTAACTTTTATTTGCCAAACCCTTTACCGCGAGAGGTTGAAGGTAGACAAATGCATTTTTCGAGTTGACTAATTAAAGTCTCACGATCCAAATTTTGACCAATCAGTACTAACTGGTTTTTCAGTTGGCCTTTCCATTCATCATCATCCAAGGTGAAGCGTTTACCGCAAAGGTGGAAAATATGACGCTTCGGGCTTTCATCAAACCACATAATCCCCTTGGCTCGGAAGATATTTGAGGGTAGCTGGTTATCTAAGAAATACTGAAACTTCCTAATAGAAAAAGGCTTGTCACTTTGGAAAGAGATGGAAGTAAAACCATCATTTTCTAAATGGTCAGAATGATGGTGATGATCGTGATGGTCGTGGTCATGGTCGTGATGATCGTGACCGCATGTTGAGTGGTCATGGTCATGGTCATGGTCATGGTCGTGATGATCGTGATGGTCGTGTTCATCCACCACTGTGTCAAAATATTTATCTGACTCAAACAGACCAACACTCAGAATTAAAGGAAGTGGCACTTGCGATCGCGTAGCGCGGATAATCCTTGCTCCTTCCTTGACTTCGTTAATTTTTCTTTCTAACTCGTTCAAAGTGGCTTCATCAACCAAATCTGCCTTGTTCAGCACAATGACATCGCCATAAGCAATTTGGCTGTATGCTGCCTCAGAGTTAAATAAATCTAGGCTGTAATTAGCCGCGTCTACCACGGTAATAATCGAATCTAAGCGAGTTAAATCCCGCAATTCTGTACCCAGAAATGTTAAAGCTACTGGTAGCGGATCTGCCAATCCAGTTGTTTCCACTACTAGATAATCTAGATGTTCTTGGCGTTCTAAAACTTTGTAAACTGCATCTACTAAATCATTATTAATAGTGCAGCAGATACAACCATTATTTAGCTCCACCATGTTCTCACCAGTGGAAACAATTAGCTCGTTATCGATGCCAATTTCGCCAAATTCATTTACGAGAACAGCGGTTTTTAACCCCTGTTGGTTGTTGAGGATATGATTAAGTAAAGTCGTCTTGCCACTACCGAGAAAACCCGTAATAATTGTTACTGGCATTCCTTGTTTGGGCGTATCCATTGCCGAAGATTCGGGTGTAACTGCTGATTGCATAGCGCTGTTATCAAATAGTCAAAAAATAGTAATGTAGCGCAGATAGTCCAGAAAACACTAGCATAGGGATGCTGGACTGTCATCCCAGCTGCCTTACCCTATTATTACGTATCTCCCTATTTCAGCATTACTCTGTTATGACCCTAACCCTTTACAATACCCTCACCCGTCGTCAAGAACCGTTTGAAACAGTCGAAACAGGCAAGGTTAAGATGTATTACTGCGGCGTGACGGTGTACGATTACTGCCATTTGGGTCATGCTAGAGCTTGCATCGTTTGGGACGTAGTACGCCGATACCTCCAGTTTATCGGTTATGAAGTGCGATATATCCAAAATTTTACTGATATTGATGACAAGATTCTCAATCGAGCCTGTGCTGAACATTCTTCAATGGAAGCTGTGGCCGATCGCTTTATCAAAGCATATTTTGAGGATATGGCGCGATTGGGAATCAAAGAAGCTGATGAATATCCCCGTGCTACTCATACTATGAATGGCATTTTGCGGTTAATTCATGAGTTGGAAAATAAAGGTTTTGCTTACCCTACTGATGGTGATGTGTATTATCCAGTGCGGCAGTTTTCTGAATATGGGAAACTTTCGGGACGCAAGTTAGAGGATATGCAAGCTGGCAAAAGCGATCGCGTTAACGTAGAAGATCCAGAATACCAAAAAAAGAAAGACCCCTTTGATTTTGCTTTGTGGAAAGCAGCAAGACCAGGAGAACCTGCTTGGGAATCACCGTGGGGCGCAGGTCGTCCGGGGTGGCATATAGAATGCTCGGCAATGGTGCGCGATCGCTTGGGTGATACCATAGATATTCATGCTGGTGGTGCTGACTTAATTTTTCCCCATCACGAAAACGAAATTGCCCAATCTGAGGCTGTAACCGGAAAACCTTTAGCGCGTTATTGGTTGCATAACGGCATGGTGAAAGTAGATGGTGAAAAAATGTCCAAATCTTTGGGCAACTTTACCACTATTAGAGACTTACTGGATCGAGGCGTTGACCCGATGGCAGTACGGTTGTTCGTGTTGACCGCTCAATATCGTACACCAATTGATTTTACCGACGAAGCGATCGCCGCAGCAACCAATGGCTGGCACACCATTAAAGAAGGTTTACTCTTCGGCTACCAATACGGGAAATTACTAGGCTGGGATTTAGGGACTGGGGACTGGGGACTAGGGACTGGGAATATATCAATACCCAGTACCCAATACCCAGTACCCAATCCCTATATTGAACGCTTTCAAGAAACCGTAAATAACGACTTTAATTTTCCTGGTGGGTTAACAGTGCTGTTTGAATTAGCCAAAGAACTGCGCCGTGAGGGAAATATTCTTGTGCATGAAGGGAAAACCGAAACATCAGCAGATGAGTTACAGCGTCAATGGCAAACACTCGTTACCTTAGCTGGAGTTTTGGGTTTAGAAGCCGAGATAGAAGCGGAAACTCAAACAAGTAATGGTTTTAGCGATGCAGAAATTGAAGTGAAAATTCAGCAAAGGCAAGAAGCACGTATTGCCAAGAATTTTGCCGAAAGCGATCGCATTCGTGATGAACTCCAAGCAGAAGGTATTACGCTAATTGATAGCCGTGATGGCACACGCTGGCACCGGAATTAGAGGAGAATGGGGAGTAGGTAGAAAATTCCCCATTCCCCATTTCCCATTCTTTATTCCCCATTCTTTATGTGGTCTGAACTCAAAAAAGCGATCGCTAGTTTCGATATTCCCGCAGATTGGATCGGTATTAGAGCCGTAAAGGAAACTTCTACTACCCGTTTAGTCCGTGACGCCTTACCCCAACTAAATGGCAAATCCTTCACTGTTGGAGCCATGCTGGAAGTTTTAGTCAATGGCTGTCTGGGTTATGCAGCTACTAACTCTCTAGAATTGTCTTCTCTAGAAGCCGCTGCCCAAACAGCCTATAAACAGGCACTAGCAGCCAGTGAATGGTGGATACATCCCTTCCGTGAAAGTGAGCGTCCTAAAGTTGTTGGTGAATATAAATCTCCATTTATTGAGCCATTGGATGCTCTGAGTCCAGGAGAAATCAACGATTTACTGGTTCGTATTTGCCAAACACTCAAAGTTGATGACAAGATTGTGCAAACCATAGCCAGTGCTAGCACAACTGAGCGAGAATCTTGGTTTATTAGCAGCAATGGCTCAGAAGTCTATCAAAAAATACTATCTATAGGCACAAATTACGGAGCTACTGCCCAAGATGGAGCGGTTGTACAACAGCGCAGCAATAACGGTTCGCAAGCAAACTGTTACCAAGGCGGACTCGAACTATTAAAACAAGAAAACTTATGGCATCGGGTGCGGCAAATAGGCGAACAAGCAGTAGAACTTTTGACAGCAGAAGAATGCCCAACCACCCGTACCAATTTAGTTTTAGCCTCAGACCAAATGATGCTGCAAATCCATGAAAGTGTTGGGCATCCCCTAGAAATTGACCGAATTTTGGGAGATGAGCGTAACTATGCTGGGGGCAGCTTTGTTAATAAAAGTGATTTTGGCAACCTAGTATATGGTTCGCCGTTGATGAACATTACCTTTGATCCTACCGTGCCTGGTGAATTTTCTAGCTATGGCTTTGATGATACGGGTGCTGTAGCAACAAAGGAATACTTGGTTAAAGAAGGAGTACTTCAACGGGGTTTAGGCAGTCTGGAAAGTCAAGCAAGAGCAGGTGTATCAGGAGTTGCTTGTGCCCGTGCTTGCTCATGGAATCGACCAGCGATCGATCGTATGGCAAACTTGAATTTAGAGCCTTTAAACGGCACTTTTGAAGACATTATTGGCGGGATAGAACACGGCGTTTACATGGAATCTAACCGTTCTTGGTCAATTGACGATCGCCGCTACAAATTCCAATTTGGTTGCGAGTACGCTAAATTAATTGAAAACGGCAAACTCACCAAAACCCTTCGTAATCCTAACTATCGCGCCACAACACCAGAATTTTGGCATAGCTTAATCCAAGTAGGAGATGCAACAAACTGGCAAATGTATGGTACTCCTTATTGTGGTAAAGGAGAACCAAATCAGGCCATTTCGGTAGGACACGGTTCACCTGTTTGTGTATTTGCTAATGTCGAAGTTTTTGGTGGAGGAAGTTGAAAAAGTGCAAATACAGCAGTTAGAAGTTAGGAGTTAGAAGTTAACAATTTCTTCAACTCATAACTTTTAACAAGTGGTGGGGGTTCAAGTCCCCTGTCTCTACAGGCAGCAGGTTTTGTGTCGAGGTCTAAATCCACGTCACAAAACGTAATTGCGTTAGCGCAGCGGGGCGTAGCCCATTGCGAATTGCGAATTGGTTTAACTTTTTCCCCCTCTTTATTCCCTATTGATATTTAATTTCTATGAAAATTGAGGAATTATCTGCATTAGAAGTCAGTTTTAATCGACTGATTGAAAGTCTGCTGATTAAAAAAGCTGAAAATGAACAATTCACTGTGAGACTTAGTAGTGAAAGAAGTCAATTTACTCGTTTCAACCATGCGAAAGTGCGACAAACTGGTTGTGTTGCTGATGGTTGGATAGAACTGACTCTGATGGCAGATCAACGCAGCAGTATTAGGCAGTTTCCCTTTACTGGAAATTGGGAGTTAGACTGGCAATTAGCATATCCTGCTTTGCAGGAACTACGCGACGAACTGATTTTATTACCCATCGATCCATATCTAGTTTTACCATCAGGCAATAATACCAGCCGGGAAATACATTCTGGAAATTTATTACCAGAGGAAGCAGTAGTAACAAGTGTATTAGAACAAGTTCCTGAATTAGATTTTACTGGTATATATGCTGGAGGAATAGTAATTAAAGGTTATGGTGATTCCAGTGGTCAAAAACACTGGTTTGCTACTGATTCTTTTAGTTTAGATTATTCTTTATTTTCTACCTCTGGGCAAGCAGTTAAGGGCACATTTGCCGGAAGTGATTGGGATGAATCTGCTTATATAACCAAAATCAGCGAAGCTAAAAAGCAACTTGAATTGCTAGCTCGTCCAATTAAAGAATTACCACGAGGACAATACAAAACTTATTTTGCACCTGCTGCTGTTGCAGATTTATTAGTAATGCTTTCTTGGGGAGCAGTAAGCGAAGCTGATATTCAACAAGGGAACAGTGCTTTAGCTGCTTTATCGCGTCAAGAAAAACAACTTTCGACGGCATTTAGTTTGAAAGAAAACTTTCAGCGCGGATTAGTACCGCGATTTAATGAATTGGGAGAAATGGCAGCACCAGAGTTACCTGTAATAGAAAAAGGATATTTGGTAAATACTCTGGTGAATTCTCGCACTGCTAAGGAATATCAAAAAATTGCCAACGGCGCTAATGGTTCAGAGACTCTGCGCGCGCCAGAAATCAGTCCCGGAAATTTAATATTTGAGCAGATTCTTCCGAGATTGGATACAGGATTATATTTATCAAATTTGCATTACTTGAATTGGAGCGATCGCCACACTGGTAGAATCACAGGTATGACCCGTTATGCTTGTTTTTGGGTAGAAAACGGAGAAATTACTGCCCCCATTGAAAACTTACGTTTTGATGAAAGTCTCTATCGCTTCTGGGGAGAAAATCTAATAGATTTGACTACTTTTCAAGAATTCATTCCCGAAGTAGGTACTTATGAAAGTCGCCAACTTGGAGGTAGTTTAGTTCCTGGTATGTTGGTGGAAGATTTTACTTACACTTTGTAGTTTTCTTCTGTATAAATATTTATTTTTGGTAGAGACGCACAGTTCACGTCTCTACCAAAAAATTATAAAATTATCTATCTCTGTAAACGGCATTAATTACAATATCTTTAATAGCGAAATAAATAATTAAAAGCAACGATAAAAATTGCTCAAACTGAAGAATTGGATCTAAACGCCAACCTTGAAAAAACAAGATTACTCCGCATATTAACATTATAATTGGTGTAAATATCACTTGAATAATGTAAAGGGCTAAAGCCCAACCTGTAAGCCTAGTTACACGTTGGGCAAGCCAAACTACTGTTAAAATAAAGTAAATAACTGCCAAAAGAAAATAAATAATTCCAATTAAACCAGCTAAATTTAATCCAAAATTAACTTGAGCGAAAGTAATCATTTATTAGAGATCCTGTTTAATTACAATCCACAAATTTAAATCTATTTCTCGGTAGATTTCCCAAAAAACTTCCCTAATAAAAATAGTTGGGTTTCACTATTGCTTAAAACCCAACTTATAATTTTTCATCATCTCTTATTAGAGCCTTTATCGTTTTTTGCTAGGAGGTGAATTACGCTGGGTGAGGTTATCAATTTGCAATTGTTGCCGTCCATTGGTGATAATTCGCAACATATCTTTGAGATCCTGCTCGATATTTCCCAAAATGCCATCGGCATAAGCATCAGCACCATCTTCAATTTCTTGAGCTTGAGCGATCGCATTTTGTCGCATCAGCTCTAACTCTTGCTGACAAGCATACCGCTTGCGGTCAATCTCGGCGAGAGTTTCTTGCATTATTCCCTCACACTCTTGTTGCACTTGTCGCCGCAATCGTTCAGCTTCTTGTTCCGCCTGGTGAATAATATCGCTTTCAGCTAAAATTTGCGCTCTTTTTGCTTGTGCAGCCTCAACAACCTGCTGTCCATACTCTTCCGCTTCCAGCAGAATTTCGTTCTTTTGGTCAAGAACTGCTGCTGCTTCTTGAAAAAGTGATGGTAAAGCCAGCCGGATGTAATCAAGCTGATCTAGCAACTTTTCCTCATCTATGAGTGTGCGTCCCGTTAGCGGAATCCTGAGACTAGAGAGAACCATTTCCTCTAGGCGGTTGAGTTCCTGCTGAATATCTATGCTTCCCTCTCCACCGAGATATTCTTGAGGGGGGGGATTGCTTCCGTTGAGATTGGGTTCAACATTGGAGATTTCTGATTGTAGCATTGGTATATATCTAGGGCAATGTGTGGGGGAACGAGATGATCGATAGAGCCACCAAACCTTGCAATCTCTTTTACCACACTACTACTTAAAAAACTATACTCATTTGAGGTTGCGAGAAAAACTGTTTCTATTTGGGTAGAAAGAGTTTTGTTGGTGTGAGCCATTTGCAGTTCCACTTCAAAATCTGACACAGCCCGTAAACCCCGGATCAAAACTTGTGCTTGTTGCATTTGAGCATAATTGACAGTAAGACCATCAAAGCTGTCTACTTTTACATTAGGTAAATGTTCTGTAGAAAGACGGATTTGATCTAGCCGTTGCTCCACACTAAAAAGTGGCATCTTGTTAGGGTTCCGTAGTACAGCGACAATCACCCGCTCAAACAGCCGACTACCGCGCCCGATGAGATCGAGGTGTCCCAAAGTAATGGGGTCGAAGCTACCAGGATAAATAGCAATCACAATTTTAAATATATCAAAGTTGTTTAGGTGATTATATTGAAATCATTTTGTGTAACTTACTCAAATCTACCATCTTGCGCTCTCGGTAATGATGGTAAACTCAATTGTTTTAGTGGTACAAGTTATGCTCAACTAAGCGTTAGGAACTAGTGCAAGAAGGCAGAAGGCAGTTCTTGCTGGAGGCAGGAGGCAGAAGGAAAGAAAGCTTATAGCATAAGCCTTTACATTATTGTTGACTGCATAGTTATTTCTACCACACTCCACTAGACTCCTAAATATGAATACTGGATTTTTACCTACGTCCCCACAATGTTGTGGAAGATTTAAGTGTAGTTACAGTATTCGAGACACAAGAAACTCCGTACTTAGCAAAGTGCGCGGGTAGTTAACGAACTTTTCTAGGTAATTTTTCATGGCACTGGATTTTCCCACTTTGCCCTTGGCGTTTCAATTTACTTCTCCAGGACCGATTCTGGTGAAAATAGGGCCACTAAGTATTCGTTGGTACGGCTTGTTGATTGCCACAGCAGTTTTAATTGGCGTCATCCTTTCCCAGAATTTGGCAAAGCGGCGCAATGTTAATCCTGAGTTGCTAGGCGATTTGTTCTTTTGGTTGTTGATTGGGGCAATTCCTGGCGCACGGCTATATTACGTTTTTTTTGAGTGGTCAAAATATGCTCCAACTCCAGGAAAAATTTTTGCGATTTGGGAAGGGGGTATTGCCATTCATGGAGCGATTCTTGGTGGCGTTGTGGCTGCGTTAATCTTTGCCAAAATCAAGCAGGTTTCTTTCTGGCAACTGGCAGATTTAGTAGCACCTTCGCTGATTTTAGGGCAAGCGATCGGACGTTGGGGCAATTTCTTTAATTCTGAAGCTTTTGGCGATCCGACTGATTTACCCTGGAAGCTGTATATTCCACCAGACCATCGTCCTTTAGAGTATGTTAGTTTCGATTACTTTCATCCCACCTTCCTCTACGAATCTCTATGGGATTTAATGGTGTTTACGCTACTAATAACGTTATTTTTCCGGTCTTTATCCGGTAAGCCGCGTCTGAAGGTAGGCACACTGTTTCTCATTTACTGGCCAGCCTATAGCTTAGGACGCTTATGGATTGAAGGCTTTCGCACTGATAGCTTGATGCTGGGGCCATTACGGATGGCGCAAGTAGTCAGTAGTCTAGGAATTTTATTGGGATTAGTTGGATTAGCTTGGCTTTACTTACTCAAACGCCCTTTACCCGATGTAGTTCCTACTGCTAAAGGAAATGGGGGACAAGGGGACAAGGGGACAAGGGGACAAGGAGAATAACTATGCCCTATGCTCAATTCCCAATGACTAAAAAATAAAAAATGCCCCAGAGTATTCTCTAGGGCTTAACCAGGGTGCATCTACCATTACTCTCTACTAGGGAAAGAGGGGGAATCCGGAAAGATACTGAGAAAATATCAAAAAAGTTTTTTGAGGGATTGTCGTGGGTTCTTTTCAAAGTGAATGTACAGAAGACCTAAGCTATAAAAAAACACTGTATGCCATAGACTCATCTGTGTATATTGTCGGAGCTGGCCCTGGAGATCCTGATTTATTAACGGTGAAGGCGCAGAAATTACTGGCTGTTGCTGATGTAATTTTATTTGCTGATTCTTTAGTACCTGAAGAAATTTTAGAACTTTGCCGAAAAGATGCCGAGATAATTAGAACTGCGAATCAGACTTTAGAAGAGATTTTGCCAATTATGATCGATAGAGTGCGATCGCAGCACAAATCTGTAGTCCGTCTCCATTCTGGCGATCCTAGTCTCTACAGCGCTATCCACGAGCAAATGCACCTCTTGGCAGAGGCAAATATTCCTTTTGAAATCATACCTGGGATCAGCGCTTTTCAAGCTGCTGCTGCCAAACTCAAAGTAGAACTGACTGTACCCGGTTTAGTTCAAACCATTATCTTGACGCGCATCAGCGGACGTACAGAAGTCCCCGCCACTGAAGAATTAGCCACTCTTGCAGCACATCAGGCTAGCCTCTGCCTGTATTTAAGTGCGCGTCATGTCGAAAATGCCCAAGCTAAACTACTCGAACACTATCCAGCCGAAACCCTCATTGCGATTTGCTTTCGCATCGGATGGCCCGATGAAAAAATCAGGGTTGTCCCCCTAAATCAAATGGCAGACTGCACTCATCAAGAAAAACTAATTCGCACTACACTTTATATAATCAGTCCAGCCCTCTCGACAGCCTCGACACCAAAAGGGCGATCGCGTTTATATCATCCCGAACATAATCACCTATTTCGCTCATCTCATTACTAAATAGTGGGGCATTGGGCATTGGGCATTGGGCATTGGGCATGGGTTATTCTCCTCATCTCCCTTGTCGCCCCATTCCCTCATTTCCTCTGCGTTTCGGTAAACTTAACAGTGTAATAAAATCCAAAATTCCAATTCGGTACTATGCCTTTAATTAAAGTGCAAACTTCTGCGTCTGCTCCTCAAAAAGCTGAAATTGAGTCAATGCTTTTAAACCTCTCAGCCAAGTTAGCGAAACATTTGGGAAAACCAGAATCTTATGTAATGACTGCTTTTGAATCAGGAATTCCGATGACTTTTGCAGGGAATACAGACCCAGTTTGCTACATTGAAATTAAGAGCGTTGGCACGATGAAGCCAGAGCAAACCGTAGCAATGAGTCAAGACTTTTGCCAGCAGATTAACCAAACTCTAGGCGTGCCGAAAAATCGAATTTATATAGAGTTTGCAGACGCAAAAGGT
Source organism: Nostoc sp. DedSLP04 (assembly GCF_034530775.1). Classification (NCBI taxonomy): domain Bacteria; kingdom Bacillati; phylum Cyanobacteriota; class Cyanophyceae; order Nostocales; family Nostocaceae; genus Nostoc; species Nostoc sp. DedSLP04. The sequence goes on from NZ_JAVRCL010000036.1 coordinate 34,563, forward strand.
GCAATGTGGGGGTGGAACAGCACAACTTTTGGTTAATTTCTTGTTTTCTTTGGTCAAGACTAACTCGATCTAGCAGGTGTAGGATAGAGATCCAACATCAACTCGCGATTTTTTTATGTCTGCTACGCCTCTTGTATCTCAGGTTGACTTCAACTCAGAAAAATCAGAATTAATCCCTCCCCTTCTAGGTGCTTCTCTGGCAGAGTTAACTACTTGGGTGCAGCAACAAGGACAACCTGCTTACAGAGGAAAGCAGCTGCATGAATGGATCTATGACAAGGGGGTGCGATCGCTAGCTGATATTTCTGTCTTCTCCAAGCAATGGCGGCAAGAAGTAGCAGAAGTTCCCATTGGGCGCTCAATTTTACATTACCGCTCTGAGGCTCCCGATGGTACAGTGAAATATCTTTTACGATTAACAGACGGGCAAATTATTGAAACTGTTGGTATCCCCACCTTTGCAGAAAGGGGAGAAGGCCCAAAAGCCCGTTTGACAGTTTGCGTCTCTACTCAGGTGGGTTGCCCAATGGCGTGTGATTTCTGCGCTACTGGTAAGGGAGGCTACAAACGCAATCTAGCACGGCATGAAATTGTCGATCAGGTGTTGACTGTGCAAGAAGATTTTCAACAACGGGTTAGCAATGTGGTGTTTATGGGGCTAGGCGAACCGTTGTTGAATACTGAGAATGTCTTAGCAGCCCTAAAATCCCTGAATCAAGATGTCGGTATTGGGCAGCGATCGCTTACAGTTTCTACAGTGGGGATTCGCGATCGCATCCGTCAGTTCGCGCAAAATAATTTGCAAATCACTTTGGCTGTAAGTCTCCACGCACCCAACCAAGCACTACGAGAAAAACTCATCCCTAGCGCCCGCGCCTATCCTCTAGAAGATTTACTGGCTGAATGTCGAGAATATGTAGAAATCACTGGCCGCCGCGTTACTTTTGAGTATGTTCTTCTAGCTGGTGTCAACGATTTACCAGAACACGCATTAGAACTTTCAAAATGTATGCGAGGATTCCAAAGTCATGTGAATTTGATTCCTTACAACCCCATTCAAGAAGTAGACTACAAACGTCCCAACCGCGATCGCATTCAAGCATTTGTCAACGTTCTTAAGCAACAAAATACTGCTGTGAGTGTCCGTTATTCCCGTGGTTTAGAAGCCGATGCTGCTTGCGGGCAACTAAGAGCAAGTAAAAATTAAACTTGTTGCAATCAATTCTATGAATGAATATCAAACCGCAGATAAACAGAGATATGTCTTCAGATACATCTCTGTTTATCTCTGGCGTAAAACCGCTTGAGATCCCTTTGTTAACTTACCTACCGCAGGTAGATTTACGGGAATCCGGCAAATCATGTAAAAAATTTAAATATATAATTTAATTAAGATGAATATCTAAGAAGCAAGAGTTTTATGAAAAATCAAGAGAATGCACTGGATATAACCTTGATTTAGAAAGCTATTCCCAACGCACTAATATTTAGAACACGTCGCCGACTGAAGAATGTTGGCGTAGTCAGCCGTAAGTAGCGCGTAAGCCCATAACGGTAAATAAGACATTAGCTTCAGTTAACTATTGCAAGCCCCTATATTGATGTATAGGAAAATTCTGTTGACATTTTAAGGGTTTAGCGATCGCTCAACCCAACCTATAACAATTGAGGAAATAATTATATGTTGAATCGCTTATCGTTGGTTAAAGTATGGCTACCATTGATTGTGCTTGCCAAAGCTTTATCGATTAATTTTCCTGCATCTGCACAAATAATTCAGACGAATCCCCAACAAATAATTCGGACAAATCCCCAACAAATAATTCGGACGAATCCCCAGACACAAGATTCGCTTCAAGAAAGAATCAGACAACAACAAGAACAGCAAAATCAGCAAACACAAGAACGAATGAACGAAACATGGCTACGGCAAAATTTTCAACAACCACAACAACTACAACAACAACAGATAATCCAACAACAAGAATTTACACGACAACGGCAAGAAATGTTGCGTCAGCAACAATTGAGACTACAACAGGAAGAAACAAGACTACAACAGCAGGACTTTTCACAACAGCAACAACTGAGAATACAACAGCAACAACTTAGACAAGATCAACAAATTAGACAACAGCAACAATTTAGGTTACAAGAACAGATCCGACAGCAACAACTCAGACAACAGAATAATCTGTAAAGTCTTGAAAATTTATGACAAGTAAATTTATTATTAGAAATTAGAGAATATATTCTCTAATTTTTTTTGATTTTTATTATTTAGCGCTGTGCATAAATTCCTGGTGCATAAGCCTCAATTACTTTGCCAGTGCGAGTGCAACTAATCATCAAGTAGTCACAACTAGAGCATTGTGTTCGAGTTAATTGACTATCAGAAATATAATAACGTTCTGCTTGGCTGCCGCAATTTGGGCAGTAAATTTTTTGTACTGTCTGCATTTTAAAACCCCTGGTTGTAATTTATTTTTTATTTGAGAAAACTGCCAGTTAAAGTAGAAAAGATTTTGGTTTGACCCAACTTAACAAACGACTTTAATATTGGCTAATTATTTTAAACAAAATTTCAGATTTGAAAAAACTTCGATTTCTCTCTATACTATCCTATAATTTAAGTGATTTTACCCTCTTACTTTAGGTACATAAATTCTTTTTTAATTAAATGACGCTTAGATATTTACTGATCCCTATGACGAATGCTTTGAGAGAGGCTTATTTATAGTCATCTTGGACAGATACAAAAAATAGCCGTTCTTGTATTCAAAAGTTAAACTACAGAAAATACTGTATATTTAGTAACAAAATAGTTATCTTAAGGATTAGTTAATTTTTGCTGGCAAGATTTATGAGGTGGAATTCTGGTGTGAAAATTTAATCAAAATTACCATAGTTACGAGATATAGTTACGAGATCCCGTAAATTTACGGTATATACACATCTTAAATTCTCGCAGACAAACTTAACAGAATCCTCTGTGAGAGTGGAAATAATACTTTTTCAAGCTAGTTTTAAGTGTGTGTAGTAAGGACTTTAGCTCTTACTACAAACTTGTTTATTCATACATAAATTGAAATTTGACAGACTACTAATCTCCTCAAGCAGGATGAAAATAATCGTAAATTTCTTGAGCCAAACGCGGCCCGATTCCTGGAACCTCAGCAAGTTGTGGGGTTGTCGCTTGGCGAATATAATCAACTGAGCGAAAATGCCCTAGTAGCTGCTTTTGTCGATGATGTCCTAAGCCAGGAATTTCATCTAAACGCGATCGCTTCAATTTATCACTACGCTGTTGACGATGGAAACTGACTGCAAACCGATGCGCTTCATCCCGCAGCCGCCGTAACAGCTGTACCCCTGGTTGTTCTGCATCAGTTGTTAAGGGTTTAGATTCTCCTGGTAAAAAAATCTCTTCTCGCTGCTTTGCTAAACTTACCACTCGCAAGTCTTCTAATAAATTCATTTCTTGCAAGACAGCGACAACTGATGATAACTGACCTTTACCACCATCGATCATGATTAAATCAGGCCAGTCAGGATTACCCAAACGTGTTAATTGCTGATCTTCCGCATATTTACGGAACCGCCGCTGGATGACTTCAGCAAGACTAGCAAAATCATCTGAATGTCCTGCTGTCACCGTAGGATTTTTAATTTTGTAGTGGCGATAGTTCTGCTTTGCGGGTAATCCGTCGATAAACACGACTTGCGAAGCTACAGCATTTGACCCTTGAATGTGGGAAATGTCATAACCTTCGATGCGGTGAGGTACATCTGGTAAATCGAGAATGGTGGCTAAATCTTGCATTGCTTGGTGATTGCGATCGCCAAATTTTTGCATTCTTTGCAATTCATACTGAGCATTTCGCTCTACCATCTCAATTAATTCTGCTTTAGTTTGGCGCAAAGGAGTCAATATTGTGACTTTTTTGCCTTTACGTTGAGTTAAAACATCTGCCAATATTTCCGTATCTGGTAAATCATGCTGTACCAAAATCTCTAAAGGGATTTCTACGGAATCAGCAGTTTGATAATGTTCCTCCAAAGCTCGTTGTAAAATAGCTCCTGGTTCCGCGTGAGTATCCGCCACAAAGGCTAAACGTCCTACCAATTGCCCAGCGCGAATCTGGAATAGTTGAATGCAGGCGTGCTGTTCGTCGGCTGCCAGTGCGATCGCATCCCGCGAAACAGTATCATCTGGTAAGGAAACTTTCTGGTCAGCTGTCAGCGACTTTAACCCAGAAATTTGATCGCGAATCCGCGCCGCTGACTCAAAATTCAAGTTCTCAGCGGCTGCATTCATCTGTTGGGTCAAAATATCAATCAGTTCCTGGGTTCGACCTTGAAAAACCATCGCTATTTTTTGGACAATTTTGCGATATTCTTCTGGTGAAATCATCTGTTGACACACACCAGGACAACGCCCTAAATCAAAATTCAAGCAAGGGCGATCTTTAAAAAGTGGTTGGGGTCGTTGTCGCTGGGGAAAAATGCGCTTGCAGATGCGGACAATTTCTCGCAATAAACCAGCATCAGTATAAGGCCCGTAAAATTTATCCTTTTCTTTACCGAATTGGCGTTTACGGGTAATAAAAATTCGCGGATAATCTTCTGACCAAGTAATGCAGAGATAAGGATATTTTTTATCATCTTTGAGCAACACGTTAAAGTATGGCTGGTGCTGCTTGATCAAATTGGCTTCTAGCGCTAAAGCTTCGGCTTCAGTATCAGTGACGATGAATTCAATTTCTGTCACCAACTTGACCATCGTGGCGATACGTTCAGTCTTGTTGTAGCCATCCCGGAAATAGGAACGGACACGCGATCGCAACTTACGCGATTTACCTATATAGATAATGCGATCGCTCCTGTCCCGCATGAAATAAACCCCCGGTTCCGGTGGAATTTCGGCTAGACGGTTTTCTAGTCGTTCTGGCTCTTTAACCAGTGGTAATATTTGAGTAGATATTGTCACAACCAAAATTAGGTAATCTTTCTCTATTTTAAGAAAAATTATTTTTTCGTGCCGATTTAATAAATTATTTATCAAGTAAATACAAAGTAGCAGTCATGAGGGACTGGGGAAAATAATAATATCGTGTCCGGTTAAAGACTTATCATTAAGACCGCAGTTCTTGCTGGGAGCTCTTAGCTGGGGGAAAGAGGATTTCCTGGTTTTTGCACAGATGCGCGAATTATAACTGATTAGGCGGACATGATATAACTCCTAACTCAGCACGAGCTAAACCCTAGCTATCCATTAACAGCACTCTCAAGTCAGGTAGGCTTTTAGTTTGCACAAACATAAGTCTGCTGTAGCTAGTTCCTTGCCTTCTCGCAGGGTCGTCGGCTTCTAAGCTAGAGCCTTGCTAGAAAAGTGACTGCAATTCTTAGTCATTGGCTGCTACTGTCAGAATAAAAACTTTGCTTTTTGAATCTATAATTAACATTTTTCAATTGATAATACTTTATTATCTGAAATTTTATATTTTAGATTAGATGATAATATCTTGGATTAATTTGTGTTTTTCTTAATAAAGAATATACTTGTATATTGGTTAAATAAATATTCAATTAAAATTTTATCTATTGATACTATTTGTGTTTATTTGTTGAATTTATAACCTTAAGCGAATTAACGGATTTAGTCAGTTAAATTTACGATTATGATTGATAATATAGTTATTATAATAATTTTGGACAAGAGCTAAACTATGAATTTACAAGATTTTGAAGTCCAGTATCGTGAGGCTATGGCTGAGACTCTCAATGAATTGCAAACAGCAGTTTTGTTATTAGCGCAAGTACAACAGAAAATTTCAACAATCGGCAGTTCTGTACAAACTCTTAGTGAGTGCGTTGAAGAATTTATTGCTGGTCAAAAAGCAGAATAAAGACACACATAACAAAAAAATTATCTGTTGCGACAAGTAAACTGTTCTTCAATTGCAAGAATGAGATCCTTGAGTTTTAAAGGTTTGACAAAATAGTTACGTGCGCCCAAACTCAGAGCTAGTTCTCGATCTGCTTTAAAAGCAAAGGCTGAAACCACAATGATAGGTATTTTTGACAAATCAGGTTTTTGCTGGACTTGTTTTAAGAGTGAATAACCGTCAACATCTGGCAATTTCAAGTCCAATAACATTAAATCTGGCTCGAATTTCTCTATGGTTGAGAAAAAAGCAGAACCTTCTGATAAACTTTGGACTTCATAACCACAGTAACTTAGATAGTCACTAAGTAACATCCGATTGAGGTAATGGTCTTCAACTAGTAAAATTCGTCTAACTTTGTGTGACTGCAATGGCTGATTTATATTGAGTAATTGTACTGTCATTGCTAACCTATTATCTGATTATCTTAATTAAAAGCTAGTCATTATTACCATAAACTAAAACAGTAGGGCATTTAAAGAGTGAAACAAATATAAATTGTACTTATGTAATCTAAATCAAAAATATCAATCAATTAAATTTAGCTGCACTACAATATTAAAATGATAGTATTATTAAATGTAGTTAAATCAAAAATTAATCTTTTTTTTACTAATTTTTTTATAATCTAGAGTATTAAGTTAACTTCTGTTTTTACAAATTTAGTTGCCTAAATTTTATGAGTAAAACTACTTAAGTAATACTGGTACTTATATTATAGTAATAGTCCTTCCTGAAGCCGTGAGGGTAAGCAATACTATTGTGCAAAATCCATATTATAAATAAATTAACTTTCTAGGGACATACAGATGTAGAATTTTGCAACCGATTCATTTGTTGCAAGTATTTTTAGAAATAGTATAACCTAGAAGATTAAATTTATTATAGCTGCAAAGAATTATTCATCAAAAAAGGGAGCTGTTAGCTCCCTTAGTTATTTTTTGGAATGGAAACCGGAGTTTCAACCAGATACTTTTTTTAACTTGCGTTGTGTAACAAAGATACCAGCAACACCTAAAATCCCAAATACTACTGAGGGTTCTGGTACAGAGGATGGAGAGACATACTTAGGTGTCGACCAAGTATAAATTGCACTATAGGATACACCATCATCAGAAGCAGTAATACCGGATGCAGTGGGGTTAAAGCTATAGGCATAGTAAGTTTGACCACCAGTAACTACCTTAGCAATTTCACTAGCCGCAATTTCACCTTGATATGCATTTAATGCAGCTTGCAGAGTCAGTACATCTTTAAATGATGTGAGTTGAGAGATTTGACCTGGTAGCTGATTTTTGAGAGTATTCAGTTGAGAAATTTGACCTGGTAGTGTTTGATTTTTGAGAGTATTCAGTTGAGAAATTTGACCTGGTAGTGTTTGATTTTTGAGAGTATTCAGTTGAGAGATTTGACTTGTCAGTTGTTGCCTTTTTGTTTGATTGGCTGGAATATTAGGAATTGCGTTGAGTTGTGTTTGCAGTGTGGTAATCTGTCCTGGAATTGCGTTGAGTTGTGTTTGCAGTGTTGTAATCTGTCCTGGAATTGCGTTGAGTTGTGTTTGTAGTGTTGTAATCTGTCCTGGAATTGCGCTCAGTTGTGTTTGTAGTTGTGGAATTGAACTTTCAAGTTGTGAAAGGGTTGGTTGAGTTGTTTGTTGAGGAAACTGTGATTTAATTGCATTCCACTTTTCATCAACCTTAGTAGAAATAGTTGTTGCAAGTTTAGTCTTTACATCCAAGTGACCAACTAATTTCAGTTCCACACCGCCATTCTGACCGAATTGGAAACCACCAATGTTCGGATCTCCCATTCCCAAGGAAGGAAAATAACTAGTTATTAGTGATTTGCTGTCGGCTGAAAACCCGTTCCAAACTGATTGAAATGGTGTGTAGCTACTCAATAAATCGCCTAGCCATTGGGAACCAAAACTATTCCAGTCATTAGCAGTGACACTACTAACGGTGGCACTGTAGTTTCCTTTTGTGGCGGTGAAGCCAACGTTAGAATCTGGGGTTTCGCTACTATACCAGAGCTCAACGTTAGAACTGGAGTCGTTATCTGTCAAAGCTTTGATCGCAGCTTTAGTACCACCTTGGGCATTCCCTTTAATGAAGGTACCATTTGAGCCACCAGTGTAAGTGTTAATTTCTCCATTATTATCGAAACTAAAAGATGTAGCGTGTGCTGGGGCGGTGGCAAGAGCGCTCACACCAATAGCCATTGAGGCACCAATTATAAGTGTCTGAAAAGTCGTTTTCATTGTTTTCAAGTCTCTGTCAGTTTGGAAGTTAAGTTTTAAACTACTGTCGTTTTTAGGCTTAGGCTTTCTTGACCACAGGTTTTTTGGCTATACAGATGCTTACCTGCATTGTTAGCCGTCTTTGGTATCTGAGCGTACAAACCCAGTTTAAGAAACGAGGAGACCTGATTGGGTAAAGTTAACGCTGATTATCAATAAAAAGATGAAGAATGTTTTGATAGTTTTATACGTTTAATTACGTATTTTATATTGATAGATATAGTTGCAAAAAATACAGTATCATCTTTTTCAGATCAGTACAATACGGTGATTATTAGAGATGTACAAATGTGCATTAGTGCCAACTAATGCTGAAATCTCCTGACTGTATGAGTTTTGCCCTCACCCCCAGATATTCTCCCCATTTGGAACGGGGGAGGAAATTCTCCAGCTCCCCTTCTCCCAAATTGGAAGAAAGGGTTAGGGGATGAGGGCAACTCCAAAACGTTTGCTAAACCTAACTTTTACCTGAAGTTGACACCAATGCACAAATGTGTGCCCTAGCGCGTGTTCCATTGATAAACTTTGCCACTAAAAATCCTTGGCGTTCAGCTTGAGAAGAAATTTAATGAAGAAACTCAGCCATTCTTTCTACAGCAATTTCTAACAAAGGTGGCTCATGCACCAAGGCAAAACGGACATACCCTTCTCCAGATTTGCCAAAGCCAGCACCTGGAGAAACTGCTACACCAGTTTGTTTGACTAGCTGGGTACAAAATTCTACGGAGTTTTCACTCCAAGGTGAGGGCAATTTTGCCCAGATGTACATTGTGGCTTCGGGAGTAGGAACATTCCAGCCAATACGGTGTAAAGCATTGATAAAAGCATCACGCCGCCTCTGGAAGGCGATCGCAGCAGATTTTACGCCAGATTGAGGGCCAGTTAAGGCTGCGATCGCACCATTCAAAATTCCCCGATACTGGTTAAAATCAACGGCGGCTTTTACTTGGCGTAAGGCGTTAATTAACTGAGCATTACCGATGGCATAGCCAATGCGGAAGCCACCCATATTGTAGGACTTGGAAAGGGTGAAAAATTCAATCGAGACGCTTTTTTCTGGATCGGCTTGCAGAATTGAAGGGACTAGGGACTGGGTATTGGGTATTGGGTACTGGGGATTGGGTATCGGGGATTGGAAATTAATGATTCCCCTTGTGTCCTTGTCTCCTTGTCTCCCAGTCCCCAGTCCCCAGTCCCCACTCTCTCCAAATACCAAATCTACGTAGGGGAAATCGTGAACCAACACGAGATTATGTTGTTGGCAGAAGGCGACAGCTTCTTGGAAAAAAGATAAAGGTGCGATCGCAGCGGTAGGATTATGAGGATAACTTAATACCATCATCCGCGACTGGGCCAGAACTGGGGCAGGAATATCAGCAAAAACTGGTAAAAAACCATTTTCTGCCAGTAGTGGCATCGGGTAGATTTGACCGCTGGCTAGATAGACTCCCCCCGCATGGGATGGATAACCTGGATCGAGCAACAGGGCAAAATCTCCTGGATTAAGTATTGCTAGGGGTAAATGGGCTGTGCCTTCTTGAGAACCAATTAAAGGTAGTACCTCAGTTTGAGGATCGACTTCGATCCCAAATTTTTGTTCGTACCAGTTGGCTGCGGCTTCGCGGAATCCAAGGGTACCGTTAAATAATAGATAACCGTGGGTACTGCGATCGCCAAGAGATTGGGCGATCGCCTCAAGAACGTGGGCCTCGGCTGGTAAATCGGAAGACCCCAAGGACAAATCAATTACTTCTCGGCCAGCGGCCAAAGCGACAGCCTTGGCTCTGTCCATATCAGCAAATACATTAGATTTTAGGGGTTGTAAACGTTTTGCAAACTGTATGTTAGTCATTTGTCCTTTGTCATTTGTCCTTTGTCATTTGTCCTTTGTCCTTTGTCCTTTGTCCTTTGATCGAATGACCAATACTTCTCTACCAGAGGCTGCGCCAAGGGCAACGCTCAGTACAAGTGACCAATGACCAATGACTAATGACCAATGACTAATTACTATTTAAGTACGTATCTAAGAGTTCGAGTAATTTATCTTTGCCGATGACTCCCTCGGTGGATATCAAAACTTCCTGGCCTTGAAATAATCTGAGGGCGGGTACGCCTTCCACTTGATACTGCTTAACAGTCAGTGGGTTGGGGTCAATTTCCATTTTAACGACTTTGAGGCGATCGCTATATTTGGTAGCAGCTGAGTTAATCAGGGGCGACATCAATTGACAAGGCCCACACCAGGAAGCCCAAAAATAAACTAATACAGGCTGCTCGGCTTTTAACACTTCGGTTTCAAACTCAGCATCGGTTATGGTGATTACAGCCTTACTCATTGCAGTCTCCATCAGGTGGCGATCGAAGTTGGCACACACAATACTTTATCCCAAAGTCGTCAATAGTCCATAGTTAATAATTTATAGTGATTAGGATTGTTAACTATTGACTAATGACGTAAAATCCCACAGCCAACAGGTGTGGGACTAGCTTAAATAAGTTTTCTGTCAATTTTACAGTTGATCCAATTGCTTGCGTAAGGAATCTAACTCAGCATCAACCACCTCATTAGATTTAGGAGCAGTGGCTTCTTGTTGCGGTGGCAGTTGGGCTTGATTTTGTGGAGCGGCAGGTGGTAGCATCTGGGCTTTCAAGGCTGCCAATTCATCATCAACATCGCTACTACCTTCCAATCGAGCAAATTGGCTTTCTAAATCAGCACCCGCTAACTCTCCTTGTGCCTGGGCCCTGGCTTCTTGCATCAAGACCTTTTCTTCCATCCGCTCGAAGGCAGACATTGCACTGCTGGTATTCATCCCACGCACCATGCCTTGGAGTTGCTCTTGGGCTTTGGCAGTGGTGATTCTCGCTCTGAGCATTTCTTTCTTGGTCTTAGCCTCAGAAATTTTGCTTTCCAGTTGGATTAAATTGCGTTTGAGGGTATCAACTTGGGTGCTTTGGGTATCTAAACTAGCTTTGAGGGCTGTGCTGGTATCCGTATAAGTTTTTTTACGCTCTAAAGCTTGTCGTGCTAAGTTTTCATCACCTTTTTGTAGCGCTAGTTGAGCATTGCGTTGCCATTTATTGATTTCATTTTGGGCATCATTATACTGTTTTTCACTGCGTTTTTGGGCGGCGATCGCTTGGGCTACTCCCTGACGCAGCTGTACCAAGTCTTCCTGCATTTCCAGGATGGCTTGCTCTAGCATTTTTTCGGGGTCTTCGGCTTTGTTAACCAGATCGTTGAGGTTAGAACTAACTACTCGCTTAATGCGATCGAATAATCCCATAACTTTGTTTTTCCTTGTGTGATTTACGCTTTTTCTTGGACAGTTAGCTTTTTTACTTTTTTATAGCTACCTATTTCAATGTAATCTTTCCAGTTTGAATCAGTACCTCCTAACAACTCTTAATTGTTAAGATATCGCCAAACTGGGGTAATTAGTAGAACTTCAAGAATCCTGAGTTTTGGGTAACTGCTGTTGGGGAGGCTGCTCTGTCTTTTGACTCTCCTCAGTTAGGATTTTGTGCTGTGTGTTTTCTGACTGCTTGAAAACCTGTACCTTCATCGCCGCCAATTCGGTATCTACATTATTAGATTCCAAAGAAGTAAATTGTGTTTCCAAGTCGTCGCTACTAAGTTGAGCTATGGCTTCTGATTGAGCTTCTATCTGTGAAACTTTTTCTTCCATGCGCTCAAAGGCACTCAGACTGCTAGTAGCAGAAACTCCACCGAGCATTTCTTGGAGGCGATAAGACGCTTCAGCAGAACGGGCGCGGGCAATATACATATCTTTTTTAGTTTTCGCCTCGGAAATTTTTAACTCTAGCGATCGCATATCCTTTTTTAGCCTAGCAACTATCTCGTTTTGCTGCTCTATCTGCGAAAAGAGGGCTGTAGTGGTTTCTTTATAGGCTTGGCGCTTAGTCAAAGCTTCACGTGCTAGAGGTTCATTGCCTTGTTGCAGCGCTAATTGGGCGCGGCGATACCATTCTTCTGTTTGAGATTGAGCGGCCGCTGCTTGTCGTTCGGTGCGTTTCTGGGTAGCGATCGCTTGTGCTACACCCTGCCGCAACTGCACCAGATTTTCCTGCATTTCCAAAACAGCTTGCTCCAAAATTTTTTCTGGATCTTCTGCACCACCGATCAAACTATTGAGATTAGCGCGAATCACCCGCAGGATACGCTTGATTAATTCCATATCGGCTCTCCAACGAAATCCAGTTCTGAGTGCTGTTAGCAGGGCGTTTAGCCCGTGCTGAGTAATGAATTTAGTTATAGAGTGCTGAGTGCCTAGTTAAAGTCCTGAGTATAGTAATATTTTTTGTCATAGGGTAGTTATGGAGTGCTGAGTGCCTAATAAAAGTTTTGAGTATAATATTTTTTGTTGTGGGGTCGCAAACAAACAATATTTTGTCTCTACCACTCAGCACGGGCTAAACCTTAGCTATCCGCTAACACAACTCAGCACTTATTGACTCAGGACTGTTATTTCATGGTATCGTAGATTTTTGCAATTCATAGTTACTGAACTCGTGCCTTGATTCCTTTCGCTTCTAACAGTTTCATCTGTTGTTTTACTTGCTCTTTAGTTTTAAAAGCACCCAGATAAATCAATTCTTTGTTAGGCGATAAATAAGCATCAGGAATTACCTGCCGTGCTGAGGCAAAAGCTGCGCCTTTATTATCTATCACTACATGATAAAACCCATCTATTCCTAGTTTCATTTCTGCATCTGGTTTTGGTGAGGTTGCGATTGGCTTGGGCGAGGTTTTTGTCGGTGAAGTGGAAGGTAAAGAAAGAGGAGGCAAGGATTGTAGTCTCGGTACTGGTGCTAAGGCGATCGGGTTAGTCTGTTGGGCTGTATTGGGGTTAGACAATGCCCCTTGAGGATTTACGGGATTTTGGGGAACAACTGGATTGGGCACTACTGCGGGGGTTGGTTGGACTTTGGGTTTTAAGCCTACTACATCATTGGGATCTCTTACTTCAGGAAACTCTTCAGTAGCTAGATTGGGATATTTGGGTATAGATGTGCTTGGTGGTTGAATTTGAGGTTGGACATTACTCCCAACTTCCTCAGTATTTTCTGGTGTGGGAGAGGAGTTGCCGTTAAATAAGTTGCCTAAATTCCATTGTGGCAAGCTTTTGGGATTGAAGACTGCATAACCCAAGATCAGACTAGCCACCAATAGCAGCAACATCGAGCCAATACCCAAAGGTGATAGCAGACTGTCGCTAGAATTGCTTGGTTTCTTGGTTTCTGGTTGTTCTTCTGTCAGACTTCGCAGCAGTGCTTCACTAGATTCTAAATAGTCATCTGGGTGCTTGGGGCTATCATCTGTCTGCAAGTGATTTTCGCTTTTAGTATTTTTAACGATCGCTGGCACAATGCTGCTATTAAAGTTGGGTGGAGGTGGTGGAAGTTGAGTTTGTGTTTTAGCTGCATTGGCGGTGGAGGGCAGATTAAGATTATTCAGTTCCTCAGTTTTTGCCGTAGTTGGTGCTGGGTTCATCTCAGTATTCACAGCTACAGATGCGGGTGAGACATCAATTTTTGCCGTAGCTGGCGCTGGATTCATCTCAGGATTCACGGGTACAGATGCAGGCGATACGTTGGTTTTAATTTCCGTTGCTGATGACTGAGTTGCGCCCAATATTGTCGAAATGGTAGTTAAGGGTTGGGGTTGTTTGCTGATGTAACTTGCAACACGGGACTGCTTAGATGACACCAAACCAGTTCGCGTGCGTCGGTATCGAGCTAACTCTTGATCTAGCGGCACCTCTAAACTTGCTAGTGCTGCTGCTAGTACTGGTTTCAACCCAGGTGTTTTAGACGATTGATGAGTACTGGAGTCGTTCAGGGAGTTTTGAGTCATTGCCTTTTTGCCTCAAACGTAGATTACTGGAATCAACTTTTAGATAGATATATTTTGTGATAATAGTAGCGGAAATTATTTAAATAGATAGAGTGGGCATTGGGCATTGGATATGGGGCATTGGGCACAAGAGGCAGAGGGGAAAGACTTACTGCAACTTCTCCTCGGTCACTGAGCGTAGCCGAAGTGCTGCTCCCTTGCTCCCCCACTTTCCAATCCCTACTCCCCACTTTGAATAATGTCGTTGAAATCAATTAATGATGTTTTAAGGATTCTGGAAAAGCAGTCGAAATGGCAGGAGCAACCATTTCAACGCCTGCTCAAGTGTTGGGCAGAAGTTGTTGGGCCAGTAGTTGCCGCAAATACTAGACCATTATCAATTCAGCGTGATGTTTTGTCGGTAGCAACTTCTAGTGCTGCTTGGGCGCAAAACCTGACTTTTGGTCGCACATCTCTACTTTTAAAGTTGAATAAAAAGCTGCCAACGCCTTTGGTTGATATTCGCTTCTCTACTGCTGGCTGGCAGAATCCGTCGGTGGAAAGAAAACAGCAACAAACGGTTTCGCCTCATGAGCATCCCAGTTACCTTGGCGATGAGATTAGCCGCCCTGATGATACACCCACCAAGGATGTAAATGCGGCTTTTGGACATTGGACGAAGATTGTGCGATCGCGATCGCATGGCTTACCTCTTTGTCCCCAGTGTCAATCTCCCACCCCTCCCGGTGAACTCCAGCGCTGGGAAGTCTGTTCTGTCTGTGCTGCTAAACAGTTTTCAAAGCAAAATAGTTGAGCGATTATTTGTTGAGCAGAGTTTATCCTGAAATAACTTGCTGTCATTACATCAAATCTTTCTGATTCTTGAGAAAAAGTATAATTTGCCGCTAAAATATGCCAAATGTGGTATGTAAAGCAGACTATTTATGTGAAATTCTATGCCTTAAGGATGGCTTAAGGAGGAATTTAAAAGGTTGAATAAATCAAAAGCTTTACTTTTACTCTTGATCCCTAATAAGTTTTAGACGATACGTATATGTAACTGCTTTAGGAATTATTTAAATATATAACAAGATTATAAAAATATCCTGAAGTTTATTTTTTACTTGGGATCGCTGAAACCTATGGAAAATAATGACTTTTTGGCTTTTCTCTGTCTTTATATATAGAAGCAGAATATAAAGATGAAATTCAGCCAGAAACAACACTAAAGATGAATCCGAATGAAACCCATTAAAGTTTTAGCATCTGCCTGTAGATATTGTCGTCATTACCAGCCAGAAGGTCGCCGTGGTGGAACGTGCCAGCAGTTGGGCGCACCAGTTCAAGCGACTTGGAAAGCTTGCTCTTTGGCGCTTCCACCTTTTGCACCTTCTTGGGAAACCTTAGAAGATGCTTGGGGTTTACCAGATGCAGCTCCAGTTTTAACATCTTGTCAATCTTTAGCTTCAGATTTCGATAATGCTGCTCTTGCCCCTCTAGAGGAAATAGCTGCCTCCATATCTGAACAGGTAAAAACTAAAGCAGTGGTTATTTAGTCATCCATTATTACTGGACTGAGTTTGTAGTCTGCTTAAAATAAGATTTGTTTTTAAGATTTTTAGTGCTGTAAAAGTTGATATCTACAAAAATCGCACCTCATTTAAGGGGGGCGATTTTTGCAATTCTAAGGTAGCCAAGGAAAAGAGCGAAAATCTGGTGGACGCTTTTCGAGAAAGGCTTGTTTGCCCTCAGTTCCTTCTTCTGTCATGTAATAAAGTAGGGTGGCATTGCCAGCGAGTTCTTGTAAACCAGCTTGTCCATCACAATCAGCGTTAAAAGCAGCTTTAAGACATCGAATTGCGATCGGACTTTTTTCTAAAATCTCTTGCGCCCATTGAATACCTTCGGCTTCTAGTTGTTCCACTGGAACGACGCAATTAATTAAACCCATTTCTAGAGCTTGTTGTGCATCATATTGGCGGCAGAGAAACCAAATTTCTCTAGCTTTTTTTTGCCCCACGATGCGGGCAAGATAGCTGGCTCCAAAACCACCGTCAAAACTGCCGACTTTCGGGCCCGTCTGTCCGAAAATGGCATTATCGGCAGCGATGGTAAGGTCGCAAATTAAGTGTAGGACATGTCCACCACCGATCGCATATCCAGCCACTAAAGCAATCACCACTTTCGGCATCGAACGAATCAGCCGTTGTAAGTCCAGCACATTCAAGCGAGGGATGCCAGTATCATCCACATAGCCTGCATGTCCCCTCACACTTTGATCGCCACCAGAACAGAAGGCATATTTACCATCAGTGTGGGGGCCATAACCAGTAAATAGAACAACACCAATAGTAGTATCTTCACGAGCATTACAGAAAGCGTCGTACAGTTCAAAGACGGTTTCAGGACGAAAAGCATTGCGTTTATGGGGACGGTTGATGGTGATTTTCGCAATGCCATCAGTTTTTTGATACAGAATATCTTCGTAGGTTTTGGCAGTTTGCCAGTTAATTTGCATTGGTATGGAGTGCGCTGTTGCTTCAAGAATTTTATCGCGGACGTAGGGACAAGCGATACCTGCGGTGGTCACTGAGCTAAGTCGAAGTGTGGGCTACGCCTACGCTAAAATTGGTGTCTCAAGCCTTTACAATCTGGTAATTGTCTGGGTGTTGAGGAATAAAAATGCGGCGCGACACCATTTTCTATAAATTATTTAAGCAATTTCCGGGTTTGCTGTTTGAATTAGTAGATGAACCACCTCCAGAAGCAGAAAATTACCAGTTTGAATCAGTTGAAGTGAAAGAAACGGCGTTTCGGATTGATGGAGTATTTTTACCTCCAACTGATGCAGTTTCCAAAACCGTATTTTTTGCAGAAGTGCAGTTTCAGAAGGATGAAGACTTATATCACCGCTTCTTCAGCGAATTGTTTTTGTTTCTCTACCGCAACTCTATTCGTTACGATGACTGGTTTGGTGTAATAATTTTTGCTTCTCGCAGCCTAGAACCTTCTAACTCAACAATTCACCGCGCTTTGTTGGAAAGTGGCCAAGTCAGGCGGGTTTATCTGGATGAGTTGGGGGATTTGCGAGAACAACCTTTGGGATTGGGTTTGATGTTGCTGACAAATGTTACTTCTGAAACAGAAGCAATGGAAGGGGCGCGGTTTTTGTTAGAGCAAGCACGGCAACAGTCGGAGCAAGCGATAATTGATTTAGTGACGACGATTATTGTCTACAAGTTTTCTAAGCTTAGTCGAGAGGAGATTGCAACGATGTTGGGACTGAATTTGGAAGAACCACGGGCGATTCGGGAAGCGAAGGAAGAAGGAGAAAGAAAGGTCGTTTTACGACAGTTAAAGCGACTTGTGGGTACAATTCCTGATGCGCTTCTGTCCCAGATTCAAGGGTTATCGGTGGAACAGTTGGAAGCTTTAGGTGATGCTTTGTTGGATTTCTCTACTCTTGCTGATTTGGAAGGGTGGTTACAAAGTGAAGTAAGCGGGTAAGTTTCACGCACAGCAAAAAGGCGATCGCACCCGTTAAAATTCTCAAAGCTACAAATCTGAGACTGGAAGACACACGGGTATATCAGGAAATCGTGGAAAAAAGAGTGCGATCGCTCGTCCTCTGACTGTTAAAACGACTATTTAGTGAAATTGCTGAGGAACGTTGGAATTGAGATTGCGAGCGCGAACTTGAAAGGGTGGTTGCAACATCAATTAGAAGGTTCAAAGCGATCACACTGTTTAATAGCCAAACTTTGAACCTAACTTTTAACCTAATTCTAAAACAGATTTAACTGCTGGATAGACATATCTAGCTCTAGCTGTTGAATTGCATTTTCTTCTAATAACTTTCCTTTCTGATTCCCTTCATTTACCTTTATTGGTATTGTGACTGTCTCTTTATTGTTTTTTTCTAGTATCCCCGTAAATAATAACCACCCTAGCATTCTGCTGACATAATCTCCTGCTGACTTCGTGGCAATTGAATCAGGATATATCTCAAATAGGAGTGGGAAAGAATTTTTAATTGGCTTACTTTTATACTTATCTTCAGGATAGACTTCCTTTATTAAAGTCTTCAAATATTCTCTACTAAAAGCCTCATTTGGTTTAAGTTGTTTATAAAGTTTTTGTACTACAATATGTTGAGTGAGAGACTTAGCCAAATAATTAGCTATAATCATGTTGTCTGAATTTGCTAAGTTTTGTAGTATGCTGGCTTTTCCATCTTTAACTACCACCATTTTAAAAAATTGCAAATCTGACAGTATATTAATAATTTTGCTTTCAGAATATTTATATTTTTTTTCAAAGTTTTTATACATTATATCTTGATAACCTTCTTTTTTTAAAAGCTCAAAAAAATCCATTACTGTAGTTATTGAGTTTCTAATTCTATATTCCATAATACCTACAACCTCCAAAGGATGGAACGAAGGTGTATCTAAATTCGATAAATATTGACTCTCTAAATAATTAACTCTTAAGGATAAATGTAGACATTTATCCAACTGTAAGCGTGTTGGAAAATTCTCTAATAACCAGATAGGAAAGTCTATCCCATCAAAATTTTGAGGGTTGCGTGTGAGGACTGCACTGGCCCTTATAGATGTTGCACAGGCAATCTCTAACGCAGATTCAAAGTCTATCAGATTGAATGAGTTTGCTTGCTCGCTTAATTCATAGTTTATAGGGCATATTGTGATCTTTTTGTATATGGCAGATATCAATTTTTTAGCTATCTCTGGGGAATATATATTCTCTGCTAATGAAATAATTTTATCAAGCCCGGATAGTGTGATAAAAAATTGACATTGTTGATTTTCGATAATATTCCCTAACTCTTCTGCTTCTTCTCGTTGTAGTAGTAAATAATCTATTAGCAAGTCAGCATCAAGTATCACCTTCATCATTAGTGCGCCCTCGACTCCCAAGATTGGTCACGGTTTTGTTGGTTTACTGAGACTGATTTAGGAGGATTTAAGCGGGCGCGTATTTCTGCCAAAGAATCTGTTTTTACTGGTTTGGTATCTGCGACATACTCAATAAGCTCTTCTGGTGTACAAGCAAAAATTTTGCACAGTTTGACTACTCTATCAATCCATTCCACGCTACTCCTGCCTGTTTCCCAATTGGCGACCGTATTCTCAGTAATCTCTAAAAGGTCAGCTAGTTGGCGTTGGGTTAAGTTTTCTTTCTCACGGAGTATAGCTAGTCGTGAGACTGCTTTCATGTGTTCCATACACTTACCTATTGTGCTTACAACTCCTATTTTAGCACTTTTCCCTAAAAAAGCTTAGGCATACTTGTTAAGGTGTCAGTTTTAGGCTAAATTATGTTTATACCTAAAGAAATAAGCCTAAAATAATTTAGGTTATTTTTTAACTAGGTATTAGCAAAATTAGGAGTAAATTATGTCTAGCTACGACAAGATGCAATGGTCAACCTATCAAGAACATCACTATCAAGCTCGATTGAGCTACATTTTATCTTGTGTAGCGATTACTGCTTCCATTAGCATGAGTTTATTAGCTGGTTTTCTTATGCTGTCAGGCAACGCTACTCAAGCTAATGTTACAGCAGTAACTGGACTGTTCTCTACTGGACTATATATTCCTCTATCGAGGGATGCAAATAGAAAGATCGAACGCTTAACAAAACTTACGAAGGATTACAAGTCACTTCGCTAAATTTACGTAAATTATCCTGTCGCCACTTGGCATCAGCTTTACGATTTGTCCGCAACTCTAAAACCCATATCCCTTTAGTTGGAAGCGGGTTTAATTTTTGCTGCAATTGCTCCCATGAAGTAATCAATTCATGCTGCACATTATAAGTAGCGCACAACTGAGCAAAATCAATATCCTGGGGAGTGCCAAAAAACTCTTCAAAGGGTGGCTCAAATTTGGCGATGGGTAACATTTCAAAAATTCCACCGCCATTGTTATTGATTAATACGATCGTGAGATGTCCGACAAACTTATTGCGGATTAAAAAACCATTGGTATCATGTAACAGAGCCAAATCTCCCGTTAACATCACACTACTTTGCTGGCGATGAGCAATTCCTAAAGCTGTGGATAATGTGCCATCGATGCCATTTGCACCCCGGTTAAAGTACGATCGCACCCCCAAATTATTCGGTTTCCAGAAATATTCCACATCCCGCACAGGCATACTATTGGCAATAAACAGAGGCGTTTCTGGCGGTAAAATCTGAGAAATTAACCAAGCTGCTTTACTCTCAATTATTTCATCTATTTTCCCCATCGTCTGGTCAACAACTAACCTGACTTTAGCTTCTGCACTACACCATTCCTGCACATAATCTGAGGATAAAGATAAATTTCTCTCCTCTACTTTTATTCCTTCTACAGATATTCGTAAATGCGTCGTTCTCCCGTGCAAAGGGTCGAGGTTTTGGTCGCTAGGGTCAATTACCCAGCGTCGCGGTTGGGTTGCATCTATCCAGGTACGTAGTTCTTTACTCGTAGGCATTTCACCCACCTGAATCACCATTTCCGGCGCTAGCTGCTTTGCTAGTTGCTGATTTCGCAAAATCAGGTCATAAGTGGAAATCAGATAAGGGTTGAGTTCGGCATAATTTCTGACTGGGGAGAGTCCCTCTGCTAGCACAGGCCATTTGAGAGTTTGGGAAAGGTGCGCGATCGCTCTACAATATTCCTCTGGTTGCTGTGGTTGGGCAACACCTGCGATAATAATACCGCGATCGCATTCTTTCCATTCTTTGGGAATGGGGAATGGGGCATAGGGTATGGGGCATGGGTTTGCTATTCTTGCGAAGAAGTCTTCTGATTCCAAGTGCGATCGCAAATAACTCAAGTCGGTTCCATCAGGAACAGGTGCTAAGGGATCGCGAAAGGGAATATTCAAATGTACTGGCCCCTTTGTAGGAGTTTGCGCTCTTTCCCAGCTATGAATTACTGTTTGTCGCAGGTAAGCTAGCATTCCCAGATCGGCACAGGGTAAAGCTAACTCTGTTTGCCAATTTGGGTAGTTTCCATATAATCTCAATTGATCTACAGTTTGCCCAGAGTGACAATCTCGCAATTCTGGGGGCCTATCGGTAGTTAATATCAACAGTGGTACGCGACTATACGAGGCTTCAATGACTGCTGAATAAAAATTTGCTCCTGCTGTACCAGAGGTGCAAACAATTACCACAGGACGTTCGGTTGCTTTCGCTTGTCCCAAAGCAAAAAAGGCGGCGGAACGTTCATCAAGAATGGAAATTGCTTCAATCTCAGGTGCTTGTTGAGCAAAGGCGATCGCTAAGGGTGTAGAGCGCGATCCCGGACAAATGATGGCACAAGTCAATCCCAACCGCTTTAGCGTCTCTGTTAAAATATAAGCCCAAAGTTGATTAACATTCGTATAAGCGATCGGCATTAAATCAAACATAGCTATAAAACAATCTTAAATTTTAGATTTTGTCTAGGGAAATTCAATTTAAAATCCATCAATGCGGTGTTGAGTTCCATCACCGCCACGCGAGTTTCTGGGAAAGAAAATCTCCAAGCAAACTTGCTGAACTTTCTACAAAATGCACAATTTGCTCTCAAACTTTTATGGACTGCATTCATTTAACGGGAATTCGCGGCTATGGCTACACTGGGTATCTACCAGAAGAACAGGTGCTAGGACAATGGTTTGAGGTGGATGTGAGGTTATGGTTGGATATCTCCACAGCGGCCAAGACTGACGCGATCGAAGACACTTTAGATTATCGCAGCGTCATTAGCTTGACACAACATCTGATCAAAACGTCTAAATTTGTTTTGGTGGAGAAATTGGTAACAACGATCGCAGATTCTATCCTCCAAGAGTGCGATCGTGTAACAAAAGTCCAAGTCACTCTCAGCAAACCTGCCGCACCTATTCCAGACTTTGGTGGCAGAATTAGCATTGAACTGACTAAAATCAAGTCCAACCTTTAATTCACAAAATGTGTTTTTTTGCAATATCTATCAGCCAGCAAAGAACAGGGGGTTTACGTGGAGCTTGGAAGTGTCTCACAATAAGAATCTTTCCTGCCATTGGCACCAGTACCTATTGATTAACAAAAAACTAAAAAATACCGCGAACGGCTGATGAACATTTAACTTACATATTTTTAGAGGAGAGGAATTGTGATTAAGTATTAACCAGAAGCTGTAGGGCTAGTATTTTATTTTTAAAATACGCTTAGTGGCGTGGCAAGGCTAAAATAGTGCATTAAAAATATCTCAGCTATTGATATGTCAGACACATAACTATTTTTATATTGCACATATTTAGGCTTACCATGCTATTACAATACAATAATACTGAGATGTTTTTAATTATGGTTGTTAAATGAATATTTCTAAGTAATACGAGTTTACTGTTCATTAAATATTTCAGATAGCTTAAACTCTCATCTAGAACTCCTCTGATATGATATAAAAGCTATTTGTAGGTAAAGCAGCATCAAACTTTTTAATCACAGATTAAGATTAATTATTAATAATTAAATTAATATAGATTAATATATTACATCCAAGACACTCTAGATTTTTTTAATTATATTAAAGTAATATCCTGTGATTTTATGAAAAATTTTTCTTGATTAATTTGTATATAGATATTATACTTAGTATTTATACTTTCCCAATAGAATTATTGTATACATTTTAAAATCAGTTTTTGAGTGCTTGATAATTGCATTCTAATTTTGATTTGATGTTAGTAGCATCATATTAGCTACATAAATTAATCAAAATTAGCTTTGATAATCATATATAGCAATCCTAAATGAGAGCCAAACAAATATGTTCCCTGTTAAGAGTTCCCTGTTTCCTGCCTCAAAGGGTAGTTTGTAAATCAAATAGGATTTCTATAAATTTCTGGAGATTAATAATATGATGCTATTTACTCATTAGTCAGTATTAATATCAAGTAAGAATACAGGATAGTTAGAGATTGTTTATGAGAAGATAAGCACTTTTGACTTGAGTTGACACTGACAACAAGAATCTGAACTTTAGCAAACAGGTTATCGTAACATGTTCGCCCGCAAAATCTTAATTGTTGAGGATGAAAAAAATCTAGCCTCAAATATTAGAAAAAGTTTACAAAAATTAGGTTATTTAGTATCAGAAATAACTGAATCTGGTGAGGAGGCAATAAAAAAGGTAGCAGAAAATCATCCACATTTAGTATTAATTGATATCTGTCTAGCTGGAGAAATAGACGGTTTCCACGTAGCTGATATTATTCAGAATCACTTTCATGTGCCTGTAGTATATCTAACGGAGTATTCGGAATATAAAAGATTACATAAAAATCAGCTAAGTGAGCCTTTTAGTTACATAGCCAAACCATTTATTGAAAGTGATTTACATTTTGTGATTGAAATGACACTGTACAAACATCAGAGCAAAAAAATATTATACGAAGAAAAACAGAGGTTGATGGCAATTATTAATAGTATGGGCTGTGCGGTGATTGTTACCTATGCAAATGGTTGTATTGAAATGATGAATCCCATAGCAGAACTAATCACTGGTTGGAAGCAAAGTGAAGCGTTGGGGAAAGATTTAATAGAAGTCGTTAACTTAGTTAATAAAGATGTAGGAGAAAAAATTGAAAATTTAGCTACTTATGTAATCGAAGCAGGTGAAATTTTCAATTTACCAGAAAACTGTACATTGATTACCAAAGATGGGAAAGAAATAGCGATTGGAGATAATGTTGCACCTATCCGCGATCGAGATGGCAATATTACTGGCGCGGTTTTAGTGTTTCAAGACATCACTAAACGTAAGCAGACAGAGGCACAACTGATCCGCAATGCATTTTATGATGGGCTAACAGAATTACCGAATCGTGTTTTATTTTTAGATCGGCTCAGACAAACTATTGAACGTAGCAAACGCAGAAGCGACTATTATTTTGCAGTTTTATTTTTAGATTTAGATGGCTTCAAAGAGATTAACGATCGCTTTGGGCATGGAATAGGGGATGATTTTTTAGTAGCGATCGCTAGACGTTTAGAGTCATGCTTACGTAGTGGCGATACTGTAGCACGATTTGGTGGTGATGAGTTTACTGTTCTTTTGGAGGATATCAAAGACATTACCGATGCTACCAATGTTGCCAAACGTATTCAAGACTCCTTAAGATTGCCAGTTAACCTGAATGGATATCAATTATCTGCTACAGCTAGCATTGGTATTACTTGGAATTTTAGTAATTATGAGGAGCCTGCAACTCTACTGCGGGATGCTGATATTGCGATGTACCAAGCTAAACGGCAGGGAAAAGCTACTTATGCCATATTTAGTTAAGGATGGAATATGATACTCTAGCGGCTACTAAGGTTATCATACACAACCGAGAAGCCCCATAATTCTGTCATGGAAAAAACCGAAAAACAGAAAATGCTCGCAGGCGAATTATATCTGGCCGAAGATCCAGAATTGGCTGCCGAAAAGAACCTAGCCAGTCGTCTGTTGCGAAAGTACAATTCTACAACCGAAGAACAGCAAGAGCAACGGCAGCAAATTTTGCAAGAATTATTTGGAAAAATCGGTCAAAAAGTAGCAATTGTGCCACCCTTTCACTGTGACTATGGCAGTAATATTTTTGCTGGTGACAAATTGTATATGAACTATGGCTGTGTAATTTTAGACTGTAATACAGTTCACATTGGTGAAAATGTTTTGTGCGCTCCTTATGTGCAAATTTATACTGCTTATCATCCTATAGATCCAGAAATTCGTCTTTCTGATAGAGAATTAGCTGCCCCAATTAACATTGGTAATAATGTCTGGATTGGTGGCAATGCAATTATTTGTCCAGGCGTAACTATTGGTGATAACACAACCATTGGTGCTGGTAGTGTAGTTGTCAAAGATATACCTGAGAATGTTGTCGCTGCTGGCAATCCTTGCCGCGTCATTCGGTATTTATCCTAGGTTTAAAATTTATAACCTCTAGCAATCCAATAGAGCCAGTCTGCGATCGCGTCTTGAGTTTCACTGTCAGCATCAATGGCTGCTATTTCAGATAATTTTGCAGAATATACATCATCATCCTTACCATTAATGTAAGCCACTTCTACATACATATCTTTCAAGCACTCATCATCTGGGGCCATTCCCAGTACTTCCACTTGTTTCTCCTCGACAGCACCTGATTTGCGTCCCTTCTTAGTCCATGTAGCCATAAAGGGAAAATTCAGAGTCTCTTCAAGGTAGTAGTACCAACCCATAGCTCGGTCTTCTTTGTCTTCAGCATCTACAACAATCTCTGTTTTAATGCGATGCTCTCGGTTTTCGTCGGCTTCAACACTAGGCATAAGATAACACTTTGCGTATAATTCATTTTGATAATACTACCAAAATGTTTCTAAAATCATACTTAAATATATCTATGATGTCCGCTTAATTACTTATTAACCTCCCAAAACCCCACCCTTTAATCCCCTCTTTGCAAACTCTTAGGGGCGGGTGGGGTGAAATGGCTGTGGGAATCATAACTAATTATCTGTAAATGATATAAACTCTACAAAAAACCGCTTGTCATTGACAAGCGGTTTTCTAGTTATTGTTCTTAAGGGGAACTTATTCGTTGCACTAAGATAGATGCAAAATTTTTCAGAAATTAAACAAGTCTCAAATCTGGATAATTTGCTAACACATCATCAGATGTGAGGGTATCATTTTCAGCTTGAGGAGTCCAAAGAACTTCAATTGCCAGAAGCTTGTCGCTAGGGATACTACCAATTTGCCGTAAAGCTTGACGCAAATCATCAGCACTATTGATAGCTGTGGGGATGTCAAACTTACCTAGTGTCGCCGCCAGCAAGGTGACAACAATGTATTCGCCAGGGCCTTCGGTAAATAGGCGGGTGGGGTTGTCGAGTTCGCCAGCTGGAGGTAAAGCATCTTTAGCAAGGGCTGCTCTTAGCTGGTTGTTGACGTTAGAAAGAGTTTCTTCGCTAAACTTGCTGCGTTCTGCCAGTGACAGCCGATTAAACTGACTTTCAGCTGAATTTAAACTGGCTTGTTGAGTGCCACCGCCTGCATATACAAAGTATTCTGGATGGCGGAGTAAAGCTAGACTGGCTTCTTGGAGAATTTCTGCTCTGCCTTCGGGGGTGTTAGTATCAGCAGTTTCAGCAATGTGGTTGAGTTCATTTTGCAATTCACGCGCTTGAGCTAACAAACCTACTTGCAAACGAGTTACAGAAACAGGAGAGTTACTGCTGTAATCTGCTTCTGGTGTTTCACCGCTAGAGACGCGGCGGAAAGTTTGCAATAAGAAATTAGCGATCGCAAAGAAGATTAAGATGCTAAATAGACCACCAAATCCTCCGCCAATACCCCAGAAGGGAAGTAGGAAGGGAAAGCCAAAGCCACCACCAAAACCACCACCATAACCACCCCCAGGATAGTAGCCGCCCCCGCCAGGAGGTGCATAAGTACGCGGTGTATAGGTGCGGCTAGAAGGCGCTCTAAAGGAGCCACCACCGATGCGACCTCCACTGCGGGCTGCTAAGGCGCCGTCAGCGTGACCAAGAGCCAAAGCTAACACCAAGCTTAGGGCTAAGAAGGTTTTTAACAGCGGTTTGATGGTTTGTTGTAGTTTTTTACGCATAAGACAATCGCTTGAAAAACGAAATTATTATTTATGATTTCTCCCGATGGTGGGAGCAGTGTTGCAGGATGTTGCTAAGGCTAGCCTATAACAAGCAAGTTTGTAGCATTCACGTAGCATTGCTTTTTCGAGGCTACATATTCAATTTACCGCGTCTTATCTTGGGTAAGTAGCGATCGCAGGGGGGATTTCTCGACTGGGGAACCGTACCGGAAGACATGTTTATCCTCACAGAAATTGCGATGTCTATGATGCGCTACGTCTACGGGCAATGGTTTGCTATGCCTCGGACTAGTTTCAGACTACAGTTTTGAATTATACAGATGATTTTAATTTTTAGTGATTATTTTGACTAATTTTTTAATCCTTCACTGAATAAGTAGTACTACTTCTGAACTTATTACAGGATTTACGCAACTGGCATATCATATTATTTTCAGTTCGTAGTGTTCGCGTAGCGTCTCGCAGAGAGGACTAAAGTCTTCAAAATAAGGGCTAGAGCCGCTTACTACAAACTACAAATCCGATTTTTTTGTGACTTGCGTAAGTCCTATTATTACTCAATATTTAGCACGGGCAAAACGCCTAGCTCCCACCAACAGCACTCATTAATACATTTAGAGGCTGATAATTTACGTGTACGTAGAAAGCTAGTAAGTGTCTGTAATCCTTATAATTTTTCACAATAGACATAATGTTGCAACTAAGTAGCTATAAAATTTTTGGCATTTTGGCACATCTACTTTAAGTGTTTAGGATATTTTATTGAACGTAGCTAAATTTCGGAATTTTCACAGCAGATGTTTACTGAGCATTTTCGCTACAAGTGTTAGCTTTGATTTTTTGTTCATTATGCACAGAAACTCTCAAAGAATGAGAAATTTGCAACAAAAATAAAATCAACACAACAAAAAAACAATCTTTTTGGCTAATCTTCTAAAATAGGCTTCAAATTTGTCTACCAAATTCGTTTTAAAAGAAATAAAATAATAATGATGGCTTTGAAAGTAATTCTAATTGTAAATATTAAAAACTATTTGAAATATAGTCATCAATTTTATTATGGAACATATTTCTCAACTAACAGCCGAAATCAGAGATAAAGCTGCATACCCAGATATCCTAGTCATATCCCGGATCTTTCTGCCGAAAGAAGCTGTAATTGGGGAATATATCTACAATCGTTGTCTGCAAGATCCAGAACGAATAATTGTACTGGCAGCTAGTTGCTCGGGAGATCGAGTATTTGATAAGAGTCAACAGTTTCCTGTGTATCGCTGGTATTATCCTAAATATTGGCGTAGTGGCTATGTGGGAAATATCCTCAAACCTTTGGTCAATATCGTCTGCTCATTTGTCCTAGCAATTAAACTCTATTTTCGCTATCACTATCGTTATATAGAGTGGGGCCACGGCTATGATTTTCCTTCACTGTTGCTATTGAGCTATTTGTTACCTATTCGCTTTTTTATCTATCTGCACGGCAACGATCTTCTTTGCACTTTACACAATCCCGTGCTGCGATCGCTATTTAAATTAACACTTCATAGAGCCGAAGGCATTGTTTGTAACAGTTCTTATACAAGAGATTACCTCAGAACTGCTTTCCGATTAAATACTCCTACCCACGTCATTAACCCCGTAATCAGACCAGAAAAATTTGGTAATAATGTAGCCAGTCCCAGTAGCCTTAATGATTTACGGGTTCGCGTGCGTCAGGCATACAACATTCCTGATTCAGCAATAGTGATTCTCTCCATCGGCAGACTAGTAAAACATAAAGGTTTCGACCGAGTAATTGATAACATCCCAATATTGCTAACTTTTGGGGTTGATGTCCACTATATACTCTGCGGGCAAGGGCCAAGTGAGTCAGAACTGAAATCTCTAGCGCATCGTTTGCGAGTAGATAAGCGCGTCCACTTTGCCGGATATGTGCCAGAGCGAAAATTAGCAGGTTATTATGCAGCTTGCGACATATTTGCCATGCTGACTTTATCAGATACTAAACCTAATAATATGGAAGGTTTTGGTATGGCTTATTTAGAAGCAAGTTACTTCGGTAAGCCGATAATTGCCCCTCGTTTAGGTGGTGTTCTAGATACAGTTCAGCATGAAGAAAATGGGATACTCGTTAATCCCAATTCTGGTTATGAAGTTTTTCAAGCTTTCAATCGGTTGTGCAAAGACCAGCAACTACGCGAGCAACTCGGTCGTAAAGGTAAAGAATTAGCCAAGCGTAAAACTCTCCATCGCTCGCTTTATAAAGCAGATGGAAAAAATGCAATTTTGTAAAATGATTTTATTAACTGACCTCGATTGAATTATCAAATTCAAAAAATATCAAAAAGGGCAATTTACTATAAGTCATGTTTCTGCATAACCTTTAACAAATTGCTTCGCAAAAGAGCAAGATTTCATTGTAAAATCTCGCTTGTGATGCGATTAAATGTGCAATGAAAAATATCTGGTTTAACATAGAGCAATTCCTTCGGCGTTACACAAAGCACCGAATGCAATCTTTCGTGTTTACAGTCATTGGATGTCTTGCTGTAGTTAGTGTGATTACCTTTGGGGCAATGTATGTTGTGGCTCAACCTGCTTCAACTTCATCTGAACGTCCTGCTGTGAAAGCGCCAAATTTCGGGCGACACTTTCAAGAATTTGGGCGTGAAGGCTCTATCTTGATTTACGACTCAAAAAACAACCGCATTTATGAACACAAT
The DNA here is from genome assembly GCF_034530775.1 of Nostoc sp. DedSLP04. Lineage (NCBI taxonomy): Bacteria > Bacillati > Cyanobacteriota > Cyanophyceae > Nostocales > Nostocaceae > Nostoc > Nostoc sp. DedSLP04. The sequence goes on from NZ_JAVRCL010000036.1 coordinate 64,041, forward strand.
CCTCAACGTAATGCAACTGCGATCGCTCCAGCTTCAACATTCAAAATTTTTAACGCGCTGGTGGCATTAGAAACAGGTGTAGTTCCTGATGATGTGGCAGTTCTCACTTGGGATGGAATTCACCGAGAAATTGATGCCTGGAATCATGATACAAATTTGCGTCAAGCCTTTAAGGATTCAACTGTTTGGTTCTATCAAGTATTGGCACGTAGGGCTGGATATGAACGGATGCAGCAATTTATTAATAAAGTAGGCTACGGAAACCGTCAGATTGGCACTGTTGCAGACATCGATCGTTTTTGGTTACAACCGCAGCTATTGCAAATTACACCCAAAGAGCAAATTAAGTTTTTGCAACGGTTATATCAAGGCGATTTGCCTTTCTCGCAACGGACAATAAATCTTGTCAAAGACATTATGGTACGCGAACAAACTCCAGACTATACACTGCGAGGAAAAACGGGATGGTTAACGAGTACTAAACCAAATGTTGGTTGGTTTGTGGGTTATTTAGAGCAAAACAAAAACGTCTACTTTTTCGCCACAACCCTTGATATGCAAAAATCGGAAGATGCACCCGCCCGCATCGAGATTACACGACGTAGCCTTAAAGATTTGGGCTTGCTGGCTCAAATCAACTAACCACCACCGACAATAGTTACCACTTCTAAGCGATCGCCTGGCTGCACTTTTGTTTGCGGCCAAAACTGGCGGTGTAAAATTTCGCCGTTATACTCCACAGCCACCAATCGCGGGTTAAAACCCAACTGTTGGAGTAAGTCGGGTAAAGAAGTTTGAAATGAGCAGCTATGGGTTTCCCCATTCACCTGAATCGAAATCTCATTAGACATAATATGTGTGTGGGGCATTGGGAATTGGGCATTGGGCATTGGAAATTGGGTATTGGTTACTCACTTTGGGCAAATGACAAATGACAAATGACAAATGACTCTTTTAAAGTTCTGGCTTAATGCGATTGAGTTGAGAGAGCAAATATTGCGTTACTAGGGTAGGCTGTTCGGCTTGCATGAGCGATCGCACCACTGCTACACGTTCGGCTCCAGCATCGATCGCATCATTGATATTATTGGCATCTATTCCCCCAATCGCAAACCAGGGAATTGAGCAATTTTTGGCTGCATAGCTGACATATTCTAGCCCTGTTGCTGCCTTACCTACTTTCGTGGGAGTTTCATAAACTGGCCCCACGCCAATGTAATCTACATTTTCAGCAATTGCTGCTTGCATTTCTTCTTTATTTGTGGTAGAAAGACCGATCAGACGTTGCGAACCGAGTAATTGCCGAGCAACAGCAATAGGCATATCTTGTTGTCCGAGATGCACCCCATCGGCATCGACAGCTAAAGCTACATCCACACGATCGTTAACAATAAACAAAGCACCGTAGATGTGGCATAACCGCCGTAATTTTCTCGCTTGTTCTAGACGCAAAGAATCATCGGCGGTTTTGTCGCGGTATTGTAAAAGTGTTAATCCGCCTTTGAGTGCAGCTTCGACAGTGTTCAACAAATTTTCACTAGGGGAAGTCACAAGATACAAACGCGATCGCCACAACAATTGATGGCGCTGATGACCCATTAAACTACTTTCTAGGGTATAAACCTGATAGCGCATCTGCTTACAAGCTTTAGCCATACTTGGTTGGTAAAGCTTGCTGTATTCTTCCAACACCCGTAATGCTTCTTCTATCCGACAAAAGTTAGCTTGCAAGACCGATTTTATACTAGCTCGTTGTTCTTCTTGAGGATGAGTTAACTCCGTTCCAGGATCGCCTGGTGTATCTCGCGCCGCCCGTAATTCTGGGGTATGCCACTTGGCTACCTCTTGTCGCAGCCGTTTGCATTCCAGAGCTAACTGGGCATTGTTCAAACCAAATCGGCACCATTCCTCGATAATTCGCAAACCCTCACGAGCGCGGTCTAAATTGGCATCTAAAATGCGGTAAACAACTTGCTGTGTTTGCTCTTTTTGGCTGTATGGCTCGACCATTACAACAACCCCATTAGTGCTTTCATCGAAGTGTGAATTATCATAAGTCCTAGTAACCATAAGTTAAATAAGATTGCTTTTTTTTACTAATTTTTGCGGAATCTACGCAAAATAACGTAGTAGTGAGGGTTACGGTAAATTATCCCATGTTCCTATAGACAGTGATAAGGGTAGTTTGAGGCTACAGTTTCGCACTGAGCTTAGTCAAGTGTTTTACGATAGACAACGAGCTTACAAAAGACTAGCAAAAGGGAATACACCAGAAAATCTACAATAGATATGTAGCAATCCGAAGGACTTCCAAATAAAAAAATATCCAATTAATTCTTGTGGGGTGGGTAACATGATGTTACGTCTCTACAAGGATTTTGGATAACACATATTTAATTTCATTTTTATATCTATTAGATAAATGATATAGGCACAATTCATGAATTTTGCCCACAAATTATTTTGGGCAATGCACAATTAATTTCTGGAGATGTCTAATATCATTTATTACTATGTATTAAATATCGCCAATCGGTCAATATATGAGTAATATTATCGACATAATACTCTCTAGGGAGTATAAGAATTTATGATTACTTATAAGGAGTGGTGTTAAATATGATTCTTCCTCGTATGTTTACTGAGTACCATAGAGTAGATGTTTTGTTTGCAAAGCTGAAGTTTCTGAAATCAGCAAGGCTTTTATTTTTTAGTTTTTCAGTATTATCTTTTATTGTCGGGATGGGGGCGGCAAGTATAGCGTTTCTGGGTATCAGCCAGGATAGTGCGTTAGCGCAGCTCGCCGTTGGCAAAGCCTCTCGTAGAGAAGGCATCGCTCAGATTCCATCGACACCAAATTCAGCGCCTCTGAATCAGAAAACACCTTCTCAAGCTAATGTGCTATTTGTCAATCCTGGTGTTGGAGATGACAAGGCAAGCAATGGCAGCGAATCCGCTCCTGTAAAAACTATTACCCATGCATTGCGATTAGCTAACGCCAATACTGTAATTATGCTCTCTACTGGCACTTATAGCGCCGAGACAGGAGAGGAATTTCCCTTAATACTGAAACCGGGTATTTCAATTCAAGGCAACCCCAGCAATCAAGGTAAGGAGATTATTATTCAGGGAGGCGGTGATTACCTGAGTCGAAGCTTTGGCGGTCAAAACGTCACAATTGTCGGGGCAAACCAAGCCTTGCTCACAGGGGTAACAGTGACGAACTCTAATCCTCGTGGTTACGGTTTATGGATTGAATCTAGCAATCCGGTAGTCGCAGAAAATACTTTTACTGGCAGTACTCAAGATGGAATTTCCGTCAGTGGTAATGCCGCACCTACCATTAGTAAGAATTACTTCGATCGCAATGGAGCCAATGGGATCACAATTGCTGGTAACTCTAGTCCGCAAGTGAAGGAAAATGTCTTTCACCAAACAGGTTTTGGGATTAATATTGCCCAAAATGCTGCTCCTATAGTCATAGGTAATCAAATTCAAAACAATAGATCGGGAATTATAGTACAAGCAAATGCCCGCCCGATTTTGCGGAATAATTCTATTCAAGATAATAAAGAAGATGGTTTAGTCGCGATCGCTCAAGCAATGCCAGATTTGGGTAGTGCATCCGAACCTGGAAATAATACATTTCAAAATAATGGCCGCCACGACATTAACGCCAGCGCCGCTAAACAGGTGATTTCTGCTGCTGGTAACAACCTTGTGAGCGATCGCATCACTGGTAAGGTAGATATTAACGGTACAACAGCACTAGCAACCCCAAATTCTCAACCAGTTCCCAACAACGTATTACGACAAATACCACCAAATGGAGAAATCACCTTCTCGGCTCCCGAGATCTCTGAAACTACTAATGGGCAAACCAGCAACAGCATTTCAGCAAATAATCCTGTTTCTGGGCAATTAAACAGTCAACTGCTGCCATTAATGCCAGCCAATAATGTACCGCCTTCCTTGCCTATATCCAAACAACCACCGACTTCTAGCGTCGCCGGATTTCCTACTCCTAGCAGCTTGTCAGGTAGACAAATACCAATTAACGCCCAGCCACCTGATACACCACAGTTAAATTACGTGCGGATCGATCCTAATACCATTGAGTTTACTGCCCCTGAGTCCCCATCCAATTCAGTTGCACAGCCACCAGTTGCAAGTATGAGGAATCAAACACAACAGCCATTACCAATACTAGAAACTGCTGCTCCTGGTGCTTCAGAACTTTTACCACTTCCCAATCCCAATATCCCCATTGTTAATACTCGCAATCTGCAAACAAGTTCTGCAAGTATTCCCTATGGTGGTAACTCTGCAACACAATTTGGTGTACGTTATCGCGTAGTAGTGCCACTTGCAACCGATCGGGATCGAGATTTAGTGCGATCGCTTGCTCCTGGTGCGTTTCTCACAGTTTGGGATGGTCAAAGAGTTATGCAAGCAGGAGTATTTAGCAGTGAATATAACGCTAAAGAAATGCTTAAAACACTCTCTAGTAAAGGTTTAAGAGCCATTATGGAACCGTTGAATTAATTGGGTATGGGGCATTGGGCATTGGGCATTGGGCATTGGGTTGAGGGGAAAGACTTACATCCCCTCCAGTCTTTTTCCTCAATTTTGAATTTTGATGCAAGGGCGATCGCTCTTTAACGGGTAAAGTAAACTGAAGACAGAAATACCACAAATCCAAGAATTGCCCCCATGAGCGTTCAAATCGAATTTCAGGTTACCGCTCCACCGTTTCGTTGGGATGAAGCTGGAGGTATTCGCATCGGTCAAAGCCGCGTTACTCTTGATAGCTTACTAGCAACATACCATAACGGCTCTACACCTGAAGAAATTGCTGTTCAGTATCCCGTTCTCTGTTTAGGGGAGATATACGCAGCGATCGCATATTATCTCACCCATCTCCAAGAAATCGACAATTACCTAGAGCAGCGTCGCAAAAAAGCTCAACAACAGCGAAATCAATTTGTCCAGCAGCATAATTTAGTTAATCTTAGGCAGCGCTTGCGCGATCGCTATCAGTCCCAAGGAGAATTCTAGCTAGTGCGTCTATTGACTGATGAGAACTTCAATGGCTCGATATTGCGGGGCTTGCTCAGACGTTTACCTGGATTGGACATTGTTCGTGTCCAAGATGTAGGTCTAATCCATACTGATGATTCCACTATCTTAGAGTGGGCAGCCAATGAAGAACGCATCTTGCTTACCCATGATATAGCAACAATTACTATTTATGCTTATGAGCGAATCAACAAAGGTTTGTCTATGCCTGGAGTTGTTGAAGTTATTGCAACGGCTCCGATCGGACAGGTCATTGACGACTTATATTTATTCGTTCGTTGCAGTAAGTCTGGCGAATATGAAGGCCAGATCCTTTTCATTCCCTTTTCTTGATTGTAATGGGCAATTGCGGGTCAAAATGAGATCAATTGCTTTAACACAGCGATCGCTTTCCTACTGTGGGGAGGCATCGCTCTTTTAGTCAAGGGGGCGATCGTATTTTAGGAAGTCGGTCAAAAGGCGATCGCGGTTAGGCATAAGTTGAATTAGCGATCGCTATCAGTCCCAAGGAGAATTGACGACTTGTATTTATTCGTTCGTTGCAGTCAGCTTGGCAAATATGAAGGTCAGATCCTTTTCATTCCCTTTTTTTGATTGTAATGGCGATCGCTGGTCAAAATGAAATCAATCGACTTGAGATAACGATGCACCTCAAAATGAAATCAATCGACTTCAGAGTGCGATCGCTTTTCTAATGTGGAAGAGGCAATCGCGGTTTCATCAAAGGAGCGATCGCACACCCTTATATCTGCGCTGATTTGGCGACTTGCGTCTGGATACAGCAGGCTCAGTTTTTTCTGTTTTACCAACTTTCGGTGATTGGCGATCGCCTTCGCCGTAAATCGGGTTAAGGCAAAAAACTCATCATCTAATACCTCAACACGACTTTGAAGTACCTCAAAACGACTTTCAAGTACCTCGAAACGACTTTCAGGTACCTCAAAACGACTTTCAAGTACCTCGAAACGACTTTCAGGTACCTCGAAACGACTTTTAAGTACCTCAAAACGACTTTCAGGTACCTCAAAACGACTTTCAGGTACCTCGAAACGACTTTCAGGTACCTTGAAACGACTTTCAGGTACCTTGAAACGACTTTCAGGTATCTGTTGCTTATTAAGTGTCACTTTTTTGACAATTTTAATAAATACCTCAGTACAATCAACTAAAAATAATTAGGTCGCTCTTAGTTTGCTTTAATTTTTCCGAATTATCTCTCAGAGAAGTTTATTGTTGCATTGGCTAGAGTACATGCAGTAATCCTATAACTTCCTTCAGGAGCGTATTTTATGGCACGACTAAAACGCAGTTCACGCACTCTCGAAAACGCTCTCCGTCGAATTGCAGGAATGCGATCGATTAGCTCGACGCTAGAATTTAGCAACGGATTAAATTTGACAGACTACGACAGCCACATCCAAAACTTGCAAACCCAGCTATCTACATACAACACTTTACTCTCTACCCTAGATGAAATGGCAGGTCGCCTCTCTCTAATTGAAGAAGAATTGCGCGGCTACTCTGAAAAGATGTTAATGAGTGTGGCAACCCATTATGGCAAAGACAGTTTGCAATATATCCAAGCGGGAGGCAAGCCACGCAAGAAATTATCACGCCGTTCGAGCAACACCCAATCCCCATCTGAGAGTACAGCTACAACCTTGAATGGTGCAAACAATGGTAAAGGAACCTCTATTGTTTTACCTTAATCGTTTAACTGCATCTAATAAATTCTTAATTAAGAATTACGAATTACGAATTACGAATTACGAATTACGAATTACGAATTATTCGCTCACTGGCTCTGCGTCAGAGAACACGACCTGATACTCCCTATCCTGGCTTATGATCCAAACGGGTAGCTTGCTCTAGGGCGGCTTTTTCTTTGGCTCGGCGGACATAGGGTTGTAATTGAGCGCGATCGCAACCTGTTAAAATACTCAGGTTTTCTAAGGTGATCCCCCGCATTAACATTTCTACGCGCCAAGTTTGTTGTACCTGAGCGATCGCTGGCGCTTGTCCTTGGGGAGTCAACAATCCTTCGCTCCATATTTGCCAACGTGTCTCAAGTTCTGATTCTGAGATCGGTGTGCCTGTTTCATTCAGAAACATCGCTGTTTGAGTATCTTTACGACTTTTCAGCCATTTGATTAAAGGATTATTGGTAAAAGAACCGTAGCGTTTGCCCAAAATCCACTGATTCACGGGTACTTGACGGACAAATCCGGGGATTGTGATTTGCAGAAAGTGCCCTTGAGTATCGAAAATTTGGTGCGATCGCTCCAAGCTAGTTATTTCTGTAGCGGATAACCCAGCCCCAAATAACACGTAAGCCAAGGCATAATCTCGTACTCCAAATTTCCTGGCTTGTTGCAGAATTTCGTGAACCAAACTAGCTGGTAAATCAGCTACTTCTGTGGTGGTGAATCCTCCTTGTAAGCAGTTTATTGCCGATTCTGCTGAAGATGACATGGCTCCATGTAAAAACAACTCCACCAAATTTTCCAGAAAATCATCCCGATCTTCCCAAAGTTCGTGAAATTCGCTGGTGAACTCAATTACTGCATATCCCAAAATCATCCCATTTAGCAAACTGGCTAATTTTTCTGCCGGTAAGTAGGTATTTAAATGTCCTTGCTGGATTACAGTAGCTAAATACTGAGCTACATAACGGTTTGCCTCTGTGACTCCCCTGCCTAGTGCGCGGCGATTTTCTGCCGGGAATTGGTCGGCTTCACCTACCACAGATCGGACAAACTCTGGTACTCGTTCTAATGCATGTAAGCTATCACTTGCATAATCTTTCAGAGCTTGGTAGACATTGCCAGGAGGTGTTGCCCGCCGCACCAGCGACTCACCTAAATCCTTAAAGGCTGCGGACTCTTCCAGCACAGCTAAAAGTAATCCATGCTTATTGCCAAAATTCCGAAATAGAGTCACTTCATTGACTTCGGCTTTTTCAGCAATTTGGCGGGTTGTGGTAGCGCTTACTCCCTGAGCAGAAAACAACTCAAGTGCAGCTTGAATCAGGCGTTGACGAGTGGAAATAAGTTGAGATGACATAAAGAAATGCAAGTGGCACTTGCAGGGGTATCAGAGTTCTGCTAGCATAACAAATGTAAGTGAGACTTGCTTTACTCTACTCTAACTAACTAGTGAGAGGTTGGATAAATCCTTAGTGGGATTATGCCCAATAAAAAGTAAATCACTGCATCATCCATCAACAGGAATTTTTATGACCGCAAATTTTGGGGCGTTCGCCAAAGGTGTTGGCAAAGCCATCGCTCCTGAGAGAGACAACTCACCTCAACTCAGTTGGACAAATGTGGTATTTTTTACTACATTTCATGCTTTAGCACTTCTGGCTCCTTGGTTTTTCTCCTGGCCAGCATTAGGTTTGCTAGTGTTTCTCCACTGGTTGTTCGGGAGCATTGGTATTTGCCTGGGATATCACCGACTACTGAGCCATAAAAGTTTCCAAGTTCCTAAGTGGTTAGAGTATGCGATCGCCCTAATTGGAGCGCTGGCTTTACAAGGCGGGCCAATTTTTTGGGTAGGTGGACACCGCCAACATCACGCCCACACAGAAGATATCAATTTAGACCCCTACTCTGCCCAAAGAGGCTTTTGGTGGAGCCATATATTGTGGATTTTCTATCCACGTCCAGAATTTTTTGACTATGACACTTATAAAAAATATGCCCCTGACTTAGCCAAACAACCCTTTTATTGTTGGCTAGATCGTTACTTCTTGCTATTGCAAATACCCTTCGGTTTGCTGCTTTATGCATTAGGAGGATGGTCTTTTGTATTCTACGGAGTGTTTCTCAGATGTGTCTTGCTTTGGCATTCAACCTGGTTTGTAAATTCAGCATCACACCTGTGGGGTTATCGCACCTTTGATGCCAACGATGGCGCTCGTAATCTTTGGTGGGTATCCCTCGTCACTTATGGAGAAGGCTGGCACAACAACCATCATACTTATCCCCACATGGCGAAATCTGGGTTCTCTTGGTGGGAAATTGATGTTACTTGGTGGAGCATCTTAGTGTTGCAGACTTTGGGTTTAGCTAAAAAAGTTGTCTCGCGTCCTCCTCAAGGTGCAACTCACGGCTAAATTGCAACTAAACGATCGTGAATTTGTTTGTTATGCCGATTGCTTCTCGCAATCGGCTTACTAATTTTTATCAGTAGTGTTTCACGGTAAAATCTAACGAATTAAATCACCATAGTGCATTAAGTGTGAAAACTGATAGCATTTTTTATCGCCTTTTTCAAGAACTTCCTAGCATCTTTTTTGAATTAATTGGTAATCCACCCCAAACGGCAGAGGCTTATCAATTCTCCTCAATTGAAATCAAGCAAACGGCATTTCGTATAGATGGTGTTTTTCTCCCAACACAAGGAGAACAAAATCCGATTTACTTCGTTGAAGTCCAGTTCCAAGCTGACACAGAAATTTATTCACGCCTATTTTCAGAAATTTTTTTATACTTACACCAAAATAAACCGAAAAATTCTTGGCGAGGAGTAGTTATCTATCCCAATCGGAGTTTAGATACAGCAAATATCAAGAATTACAGTGAATTTTTCACTAGCGGGCGCATTAGTCGTATTTACCTTAATGAATTAGGTGAAACTGCATCATTGCCAGTTGGAATTGCTACGATGAAATTAGTCGTCAATGAAGAGGAGACAGCAATTCTAGCTGCTAGGCAGTTAATAGAGAGAACCCAGCAAGAAATCAACATCGAACCACAACGGCGGCAGTTACTAGAATTGATAGAGACAATATTAGTTTATAAGTTTCCGACGATGAGTCGAGAGGAGATTGAAGGTATGTTTGGGTTAAGTGATTTGAAACAAACACGAGTTTATCAAGAAGGTAAGCAAGAAGGCAAACAAGAAGGCAAACAAGAAGGGGCGCGTGAAGAAAAGTTTAGAATGATCCCTTTGTTGTTGAGATTGGGATTGAGTTTTGAAGAAACAGCGAAAGAGTTAGGTTTGAGCCTAGAAGAGATTCAGCAAGAAATGCAAAAACAGCCTCCAAGTCAGGATACGTAACCTACAATTACAGCAGAATTCAAAAGTCAAAATGGGTTACGCATCGCTGCGCTAACAGAAGTAAAACAGGTTTTATACTTGGTTTTGAGACTTAGCTTGTGTAACTCACTAACTTGAAATTAGCTGTATCTTTTATCACGGATTTATCTACATATTCTTACTATTTCCCATTCCGATAATTTTTTCTATGATTTCCCTCTCTCCCATTCTGCAAGCTAGACTCTCCCAACCCTTAAAGATTGGCTCTTTCGAGGTAAAAAGTCGGGTTCTCCAATCGCCTCTATCTGGAGTCACAGATATGGTGTTTCGCCGGATTGTGCGTCGCTATGCGCCAGATTCGATGATGTATACCGAAATGGTGAATGCTACGGGGTTGCATTATGTTAAACAGTTACCCAAAATCATGGAGGTAGATCCCAACGAACGCCCAATTAGCATTCAGCTATTTGATTGCCGTCCCGATTTCTTAGCAGAAGCAGCAATCAAGGCAGTTGCCGAAGGTGCTGATACTGTTGATATTAATATGGGTTGTCCGGTAAATAAAATCACTAAAAATGGTGGTGGTTCTTCGTTGTTGCGGCAACCAGAAGTAGCAGAAGCAATTGTGCGGGAAGTGGTGAAAGCTGTTGATGTACCTGTGACAGTAAAAACTCGTATTGGCTGGAATGACAACGAAATTACGATTCTCGACTTTGCCAAGCGGATGGAAGATGCCGGGGCACAAATGATTACGGTACACGGACGCACTCGCGCCCAAGGGTACAATGGCAATGCCCGTTGGGAATGGATTACCCGTGTGAAAGAAGTGCTTTCTATCCCAGTGATTGGGAATGGAGATATTTTTTCTGTTGAAGCGGCGGTGAAATGTTTAGAACAAACTGGCGCTGATGGTGTGATGTGTTCGCGTGGAACTTTGGGTTATCCGTTTTTGGTGGGAGAAATCGATCATTTTCTGAAAACAGGAGAGATATTACCATCACCAACCCCAATTGGGCGCTTGGAATGTGCAAGAGATCATTTACAAGCCTTGTGGGAATATAAAGGCGATCGCGGTGTACGTCAAGCCCGTAAGCACATGACTTGGTATGCTAAAGGTTTCGTCGGTGCTGCCGAACTCCGCGGACAGTTAAGTTTAGTTGAAAGAGTAGATCAAGGTTTGGCAATGATTGACCAAGCAATTGAAAAATTAGCTAATGGTTATGAACTAGAGGAAGAAGCAGAAAATAGTTTGGTAATGCTTTAAAAAGTTGATTTTAACCTAGCTTGGGGCGATCTAGTTAGTCGCTAAAAATGGCGCGATCGCTTGAATACCACTATTTCAGTTAGGGTTTAAATCTCCTGATGTAACTCTTTTGAATTTTGAATGTTTAACTAGCCCAAATGGAGGCTCACAATGTTAGTTTCCAAACACAATGATGTTGTAACCGTCCCCGAAATCCTTTCATTAGAAGACTTCATGGCAAATCCTCCAGAGGGGATGGAGTGGGTAGACGAGCAATTAGTAGAAAAAACAGGGATGACATTAAAACATAGTGAAATTCAATTGAATATTGGTTTTTACTGGAGAAGTTATATTAACTCCAATCAACAAGGTGGGAAAGTTTACACTGAAGTACCTTGTCGTACATATAAAGAGGGTCGCCGTCCTGATGTGGCTTATCTTACGCCTGAATTGGTAGCTCAGTTTGGTGATGTTCCTACTTTGCCACAAAGTTTCCCACTAATTGCTGAAATAGTTTCACCCACCGATTTAGCTGAAGAATTATTTCTCAAAGCACAGGAGTATTTGCAGTCCGGTTGTGAGGAAGTTTGGCTAGTATTTCTTGAAAGTCGGTTAGTTTTTGTCATGACAGATAATCAGGTTTGCGGGTTTAAAGCTGGTGATATGGTTAGTACTCAAAAAGTATTACTGGGTTTTAGTGTAGCTGTAGACGAATTGTTGGCTTGAAAATGAATTAGGACTTACACTTCAGAGAGTCAAAAAGTTTGAATCCCTAATAGGGATTTTATTGAATTGCAATGTAAACATCACTTATCAAAATGGGCGTTTTAGGAGTTTCAATCCCTAATAGGGATTTTGATGAATTGCAATTTTGCTAGTTCTGGGTAAAGTTCTGGGGGGAGTAGTTTCAATCCCTAATAGGGATTTTGATGAATTGCAATTGTTGTGTTGCCCCCACTGCAAAAGTGTTATTCTTGTTTCAATCCCTAATAGGGATTTTGATGAATTGCAATCGAAGTTTTACAGTCGCAAAAGTATCTTTATATTTGTTTCAATCCCTAATAGGGATTTTGATGAATTGCAATTCCAGGTGGAGTTTACGATGTCTCCATTTCCTTCTTTATATTTGTTTCAATCCCTAATAGGGATTTTGATGAATTGCAATCCCCAGCAAGCCGGATCGCCCAACACATCGCCCAGTTTCAATCCCTAATAGGGATTTTGATGAATTGCAATTTTAGGCATAGTAAAATAAAATCTAGCATCTGCGTTTCAATCCCTAATAGGGATTTTGATGAATTGCAATCAGGGCCCATTGCAGGTGGCACGCCTTTAACTTTTGTTTCAATCCCTAATAGGGATTTTGATGAATTGCAATACGTCCCCCGATTCATCTATTAATGCGCGCGATCGCGTTTCAATCCCTAATAGGGATTTTGATGAATTGCAATGTGAAGCGATCGCTTTCTCTGGTTGCTCAACTCTTGTTTCAATCCCTAATAGGGATTTTGATGAATTGCAATTGGCGCGGGAATTGTGGGCTTTTCCCTTACTCGTTTCAATCCCTAATAGGGATTTTGATGAATTGCAAATTTTAATAGACGACTGACACGAGAAATTTTTCTTGATGTTTCAATCCCTAATAGGGATTTTGATGAATTGCAATTAGATGTTGCTCATGGTATGTCTGTGAACACTTGGTATGTTTCAATCCCTAATAGGGATTTTGATGAATTGCAATTTTAGAGGTGCGTTGCGGTTCCCAAATCAAAAAGATATTTAGTTTCAATCCCTAATAGGGATTTTGATGAATTGCAATCATCTCCTTCCAGTTACCCTCGATCGCGCCCATGAGGTTTCAATCCCTAATAGGGATTTTGATGAATTGCAATAAGTCTGACCCTGTGCGATAAGAGGTCACAGCTACTTCGGTTTCAATCCCTAATAGGGATTTTGATGAATTGCAATGTTGTACCCGTCCCGGTGTCCCCTTTGGCAACTAATGTTTCAATCCCTAATAGGGATTTTGATGAATTGCAATGACCTTTGTACTGCGGTTGGTCATCGAAGGTTGGAGTTTCAATCCCTAATAGGGATTTTGATGAATTGCAATAAGGTAACAACCACTATGATATTAAGTTTGATGAGATGTTTCAATCCCTAATAGGGATTTTGATGAATTGCAATGCTGGCCTGTGGAGTCTGCCACGAATAAATGTACTTGTTTCAATCCCTAATAGGGATTTTGATGAATTGCAATTAGCTATCGCCAGGCTTCTGTGGTTTTATCTGGATGTCCTGTTTCAATCCCTAATAGGGATTTTGATGAATTGCAATTTTGTTTTGGCTATTAGGTCTAGGCTAAATCAGGGGTTTCAATCCCTAATAGGGATTTTGATGAATTGCAATCCTACCCAGAACCAGTCCCCGGTCAACAGCCAGTGTCGTTTCAATCCCTAATAGGGATTTTGATGAATTGCAATAGTATGGGGATTAAAGCACCCCATAGACTAGTCTTATGTTTCAATCCCTAATAGGGATTTTGATGAATTGCAATTAAAACTACTGAATTTGGGCGGAGCATTGCGAACGGTTTCAATCCCTAATAGGGATTTTGATGAATTGCAATTTCCCTAATTTCTCAGCAGCTTGCCTCATACCTTCAGTTTCAATCCCTAATAGGGATTTTGATGAATTGCAATTACCCCAACACACCATCTACGGACGGTATGGTATTGTTTCAATCCCTAATAGGGATTTTGATGAATTGCAATTTGCTTAGGCTTGGGTAGCAGTACCGGAAGCCTTGTTTCAATCCCTAATAGGGATTTTGATGAATTGCAATCCCTGAAGTCCACACCGGAACTCTGAATAGTCCAGTTGTTTCAATCCCTAATAGGGATTTTGATGAATTGCAATCTTAGTCCCTGGCAAGGTGAACCTGAGATTAATAAATCATGTTTCAATCCCTAATAGGGATTTTGATGAATTGCAATATCCACATTGGTCTGCTTTGATAAAGGCTCAGTTGTTTCAATCCCTAATAGGGATTTTGATGAATTGCAATTTGGGCTGCTTTACCGAGAATCTGAGCCATCAAGTGTTTCAATCCCTAATAGGGATTTTGATGAATTGCAATTACGAAAATCCGTTGCTGTCCCCGATGAATCAATCGTTTCAATCCCTAATAGGGATTTTGATGAATTGCAATCTAGATGTGATGCTCAAAGATTTGGGTTTAACTTGGCAAGTTTCAATCCCTAATAGGGATTTTGATGAATTGCAATTCAGCCGCTTTTTTAGCATCCCTAAGCGTTCTAGTTTCAATCCCTAATAGGGATTTTGATGAATTGCAATCCTATCAGGGACTATTAATGGTGTACTAAATGGCGAAGTTTCAATCCCTAATAGGGATTTTGATGAATTGCAATCGGGTAATACTTTCTCGTCGTCCCCATATATTTTTTGTTTCAATCCCTAATAGGGATTTTGATGAATTGCAATCTAGCAAAAGATTGGGGCTAAAAGCAGCAGCCATAATGTTTCAATCCCTAATAGGGATTTTGATGAATTGCAATTTTTAATGGGGCTGTTAGGAACTCGAAGCCAACCCTAGGTTTCAATCCCTAATAGGGATTTTGATGAATTGCAATCCGAGGGGCTTCTAGCTTATTTAATGAATACGTAGTTTCAATCCCTAATAGGGATTTTGATGAATTGCAATTGTTGTATTACAGGTTTCCCTTAGTTAGTCAGAGTGTTTCAATCCCTAATAGGGATTTTGATGAATTGCAATCGCTGGCTTCTGAAAGCGTTGCTGTATTTGGTTTTCAAGGTTCAGTTGCGCGAATGAACGAATCATAACACAGAAAATCGTTATATCACAAGATGCAAATCCTTGAAATCCAGTCCCCATAAGGTGCGCGGATGCTTTGAAAGTACCAATGCCCTGAAAGTTTTGTATAGAAGGAGCGTACAGCCTTTTTCGCTCCTTCTGATTTTGTACACCTACCCATCCGCGCATAAGGCAAGAAAATTAGTTTGATTGGCGATCGCTACCTCTATTAAAATAAGCGATCGCCTAATCCTTACACACTTTAATTTACTAAATCAGGGAATACCTCTTGCACAGCAGGATGCACTAAGCGATGATTTTGCACATTCACACCCTTAGCTAATGCTGGGTTAACCTCCAGTGCCAAAATTCCCAAATTCGCCAACTGGACAACATAAGGTAATGTACTATTATTAAGTGCCTGAGTTGCTGTCCAAGGTACTGCTCCTGGCATATTGGGAACGCCATAATGCACTACACCTTCTTCAAGGTATACCGGATTTGTATGGGATGTAGGGTGCAAGGTTTCTATACAACCGCCTTGGTCAACGGCTACATCAACTATCACCGAACCAGGACGCATTTGTTTGACCAATTCGCGGGATACTAGTATTGGCGCTCTACGTCCTAACACTAAAACTGCACCGATGAGCAAATCGGCTTCAATGACTGCGGCTTCAATATGAGCAGAGTTGCTGTAAAGCAATTCGACTCTAGAGCCAAAGAGTGTTTCTAAGTAAGATAAGCGCTCGACACTCACATCTAAAATTTGCACGATCGCACCCATGCCTACGGCAATTTTAGCTGCTTCTGTACCGACAACGCCGCCACCTAAAATTACTACTTTACCTGGTTTAACTCCAGGGACACCGCCCAAAAGCACACCTCTACCACCTTGCTGACGTTCTAAGAATCTCGCCCCAAATTGTACTGCTAGCCGACCGGCAATTACGCTCATGGGGGTGAGCAAGGGTAATCTGTTAACACCAGGTTGTTCTACAGTTTCGTAAGCGATCGCAGTTGTGCCACAATCAATTAAATTCTCTGTCAACTTGCGATCGGCTGCTAAGTGTAAATAAGTAAATAATACCTGCCCTTTTTGCAAGAATTTATACTCAGACGCCAGTGGTTCTTTGACTTTAACAACCAATTCCCGATTCCAAGCTTTTTCTGATGTAGGGACAATTTCGGCTCCAGCACTTTTGTAGTCATCATCGGAGAATCCAGCACCATTACCTGCTTGCGTTTCGACGAAGATGCTATGACCATTTTCTCGCAGCACCCGCACACTAGAAGGACTTAACCCTACCCGAAATTCTTGATCCTTGTTTTCCTTGGGAACGCCGATTTCCATATATCGCCTCTGATAATTTTTTTGTTTAACTGTACCCTTCCAATCTCAAGCTTGCTACTTCTATCTTGCTAGTTCCGTATTAGAGATAGCTGGATTAGAGATACCTAATTTCTGTTCTAACTTTCTTAATTCAATCTGAGTAGCCCAAACTCTTACTCTTGACTATTGCCCCAGTATTTATACAATATATAAAGAATAGTAACAATTTATTAAAAAAGCGATTGTATAGCTCCCTAGTAGGGAGCTATTGCTGAATTTTTCAAGTCACCTTGGCATTCCAGCACTGCAATCAGCTTTTAAGTTAACCTGACTTTTCAACGTCATCTAAGAATTTCAAAGTCTCTCTTTTAAAACGAGAGAGATTTAGAGAGGGGTTTTCCAGATACCATGAAAAGTAAGTAGTGATTATCCCTACTTTTCCCGACTTTTACCAGAAGTCTGATATCAAGTCCCGTTTGCCAAAAAAGGTTTCTTAAAAAATGACACAAACACAACCAACAATTACACCTAAACTAGAAGAGCCTAAGTTTGGCTTTAACGAATATGCCGAACGCTTGAATGGTCGAGCCGCAATGATTGGCTTTGGTTTGATGCTGGTGATTGAATATGTCACTAATCAAGGAGTGCTATCATGGCTGGGTCTGAAGTAGTGCCATCAACAAGCACAATCTTGAAGTTGTAAGCTAGTAATTAAAAGAGTTTCAACCAGCTGGAACAACCAGTTGGTTTTGACTTCAATAATTAATAGCGGAGTACTTCGCTCTAGATAGATTAATTAAACTTATTCATAAATAACTGCCCTAGAATGTAAGCAAGAGAGGAATCGAAATACCTATTAGCGATTGAAATATTATAGACTTGCAACTAATATGTGCAAGGCGATTAATGAGTAAATTTCCTCCCCCTACTAAAAAAATCATAACTTAGTATCTGCCTTGAATGAGAAAGGCAAATTATGGGTGAGGTATTCTTGGTAAATATACACAAAAGGTGAACTGGAACCAACCAAGCTGTGATGAATGCTGTATTACCTCGTTTTTTGAAGTCAACCTACCGAAAAGAGCCACTAATCAGTGTATTGATGACGATGGGCGTTATGGATGCCCTGATTGGCGGATTGAATGATAGCTGGTCGTTGTTTGCTTTTGGTTTGGGAACGGCAGGGATAGCGCTAGGCTTTAAGTTGTGGCGTGTCCAGCAGCGTCGTTCTTTACCAGAGGAGCCTGTAGTGCAACATTATTTGCCCTCTCGTTCTTCTAGTGCGCCTTTACCAATGTTAAGCGTTTCTAAGAAAAAACCACCTCTTTAAGATGTGCAGAGTTATGACTTAAAATAACTCTGCAAAATTTATTGGGTTTAACTGTATCTATAAAAGTGAGGAAAAAGAGTGAGTAGTGAGGGAAGAGGTGGCGGTAATTTTCTGCGGCCGTATATTATCCTGGCATTTATGGCAGCTGTTGCCCTTCCAGTGAGTACCTGGGAAGGGTTTTATATTCATCAAGCTCATGCTGCCATTGAAGTAACGCCAAACTCCCCCCCAGCTAACACTAACTTTGCTAATGCTCAACTACTTTACACACTCATCGGACATAACGGAACCATTAAATCCCTCGCTTTCACTCCAGATAGCAGAATTCTGGTGAGTGGAGGTGCAGAAAACGAGGGTATAATTCGCCTGTGGAATTTAGCAAAGCGCAAAAAGTTAGCGACTATTAACAAAGCACACAAAGCAGCCGTAGAATCTTTAGTGATTTCGCCAGATGGACAAACCCTCGCTAGCTGTAGCGATGACAATACGATTAATCTCTGGAGTCTGAAAAATTTAAAATTTAGCCGCTCTTTTGTCGGACATACCAGCAACGTATTATCTTTAGCGGTGTCTCCTGATAGTAAAGTTCTCGTCAGTGGAGCTTTAGATGGGATTCGGATGTGGGATTTGCTACAGCAGCGCCCTCTAGGGACTATAGTACGCTTTGATAATTTGATTTATACTCTAGCTATTAGTCCTGATGGACAGACATTAGCTAGTGGTGATAATAAGGGTGTAATCAAGCTGTGGAATTTGAGTACTGGTAAATTCATCAGTCAATTGCCAGCTCATTCTAGTGCTGTTAGCGCTGTGATCTTTACACCAGATGGACAAACATTAATTAGTGCTAGCCACGATCGCACCATAAAACTGTGGAATATTAATACTGGAGAATTAGTCCGCACTCTTACAGGACATAATAACTGGGTAAATGCGATCGCTCTTAATCCCGATGGACAAACCCTTGCTAGTGCCGGTAGAGATGGAATTAAATTGTGGGATTTAACTACAGGTGAGTTAATAAATACACTGAATGGACATACAGACTGGGTAAGTGCGATCGCTTTTAGTCCAAATGGTAAAATTCTTGCCAGTGGTGGATTCGATCGACAAATCAAGATTTGGGGGATTCCCACAAAACGAAACTAACAGCGTATCGAACAAAATAATCATGAAAGAGTAAACTATATCCCCCATTTCTTTTAAGAAGTCGGGGATATCATTTTGACGCTCCTTTCAAGGCTTTGTGACTTGTCATAGCTCGAATTCTTACTTCATATAGAAACTTAGGCGATCGCTAACGCCGAAAAATTTCCCCAATCATTTCCTGTATCTGCTAAACTTTGGACTTGCCTTTTTAAAGTTTTTGTAGTAAAAAATCAACCAAAGCTCAGATCGAATTTTGCTATAACTAGTCAAAATCAATGATGATAGCAACCAATAACGATGTCTACGATGGACTACGCATACCCCAAATTTTGAAGAACTGTGAATACTTGATGAAAATACAGCCGCACTAATATCTTATCCAGCAAATTACTGTAAGTATAAACATAGGTAATTTCAAATCATTTGTGCAGTTACTTGCCCTCTAGACCGGAACAATTTCTGAACTTAGACAATCTTAGAAATGATCGTTGTCAGTAAATGCACTCAGTTAAAAGTCACGAACTCGTGTGAAGCCAAGGTTTGTAGCGCTTAACTGCTATTTGGAAGATAGGATAACTTGCTACTTAAATAATGTTTAATTTTCCCGAACTGCTTTTGATCCCCATTTCGATAGAATGGCTAGGCAGAACCCTAAAACTAAAAACCGCTTTTGACTGCGACGCTCATGAATCAACTGAACAATGGTTTTACGCTATTTTTAAGTCTGCTAGTCGAGGCGATGCCTTTTTTGCTTCTTGGGGTTTTATTCTCCAGTTTGCTGCTGTTTTTTGTTGATGAGCGCAAACTAGTAGAAAAAATGCCCAAAAATCCGCTGTTGGGTGCTTTAGTTGGCAGTGCGATCGGCTTTTTGTTTCCGGTGTGTGAGTGCGGGAATGTACCGGTAGCGCGGCGATTCCTGATTCAAGGAGTACCCACACCAGTTGCAATTGGTTTTTTGCTAGCAGCACCAACAATTAACCCAGTTGTAATTTGGGCCACTTGGACAGCATTTCGAGATCAGCCAGAAATAGTAGTCTTACGAGTCGTATTTTCCTTAACAATTGCCACAATTATCGGGTATGTTTTCAGTTTTCAAAAGGACTTAAATCCCATAGTCCAACCTGCGATCGCTCGTTATATGAAGTTTAATCCAGCCGCGCAGCCCCAAACCAAACGCCGTGGTAAACCTTACCAAGGACAACAAGAAGAAACAGTACCGAATCTGTTGCAATCCGGGACTTATATCTTAGGAGGAAAAGCAGGTATACCTCTACGGATAGATCCTAATTTAGTCCTGCCTACCTCAGTCTCTACTGCTGATAAACCGCTAGCAGCTAAACTGCGCCTAGTTGTGGATAATAGCATCCAAGAATTGCGGGAATTGGGCGGAGTAATGATTTTAGGAAGTGCGATCGCTGCTGCTATTCAAGTCCTAGCTCCCCGTGAATTAATTCTTAGTTTGGGTGCTGGGCCCATTACCTCAATTGTGGTCATGCTGATATTAGCTGTAATAGTATCAATTTGTTCTACAGTCGATTCTTTCTTCGCCCTATCTTTTGCCTCAACCTTTAGCAGCGGTTCATTATTGGCATTTCTGGTGTTTGGGCCAATGATTGACATCAAAAGTGTTGGTTTAATGTTATCTATTTTTAAACCCAAGACTATTTTTTACTTATTTGCTTTAGCAGCACAATTGACATTTGTCTTTACTCTTTTCCTGAACTTGCACGTCTTTTAAGAAAATATTTGTCATTTGTTAGTTGTCCTTTGTCCCTTGTCAGTTGTCCTTTACAAATGACCAATGACAAATGACCAATGACAAATGACCAATGACTAATGACTAATGACTAACAAAAATCCCAAATCTAAAATCCCAAATCTGTTACTTCCTTGGCTGGATGCTCTAGCAATTACGGCTTGGGGCATTTTGATGCTGAGATATTGGCTAACTAATAAGCTGAACCTGTTGATTCATCCAAATTACTTTTGGTTGGTGATTGTAACTGGTATCAGCTTCATCATTATTGGTTTGTTCAAGATGCAGGAACTTTGGCAACGGCGTCGCCATGATGTTACGCCAAACACCCAGCATATTAGTTTATTTCCCCCTGGTTGGGGCAGTACTTTATTGTTGACTACAGCGATTCTAGGTTTTATCGTTACACCGCAAGTTTTTGCTAGTGACAAAGCACTCCAAAGGGGGGTGACGACTGATTTATTGGGAAGCACACGCGTCAAACCCCAAGCCTTTCGAGTTACTGTTCGTCCAGAGGAGCGATCGCTTGTAGACTGGGTACGCACCGTCAATGTCTATCCTGAGCCAGACACATATACAGGGCAAAAAGTCAAGGTGCAAGGATTTGTGATTCACCCGCCCGATATCGGAAAAGAATATTTGTTTTTAGCACGATTTGTCTTAAGTTGCTGTGCAGCAGATGCTTACCCTGTGGGATTGCCCGTCAAACTACAAAATAATCAAGAGCTTTACCCTGCTGATACATGGCTAGAAGTAGAAGGACAAATGGTGACAGAAAATTTAGCAGGTAAACGCCAACTTACCATTGCCGCCACCTCTCTCAAAAAAATTCCTCAACCTCAAAATCCTTATAGTTATTAGTCATTTGTCCTTTGTCATTTGTCCTTTGTCATTTGTAGATAACTAACGACCAATGCCCCATGCCCAATGCCCCATGCCCCATAACCAATGACTAAATCTAAAGCATTCCAACCACTGGATCGTATAGCGATCGCACTAATGTTACTGCTGAGTGTGCTGATTGGGTTAATCATCTTGCAAGGTGATGTGGTAACTGCTCGTGTCCGAGAATTTACCTGGCAAAATCAACAAATTGGGGCAGAAGATAATTCCTTCACCCTCACCTTCAGCCGCCCAATGGAAACAAAAAGCGTCGAGGATAACTTGAAAATCGATCCACCCCTAGCAGGTAAATTCAGTTGGGCAGGGCGGCGGATGGTTTATACACTGGTGACACCAGCACCTTATGGCACAAATTATAAAGTGCAGTTACAAGGAGCTAAAGATAAGTTTGCAGAGCAAGAAGGTACAAATCGGCTGATACAGCCCTTTACAGGTAGCTTCCGTACACGCGATCGCGTTATCCTTTACATCGGAACCGACAAAGAAGAACAGGGACGGTTAGTTCTTTACAACTTAACCCAAGAGCAAAAAAGGGTACTTACCCCCAAAGACCTGATAGTAATCGACTTTGAGTCATTTCCTGATGGGGAGAAAATTTTATTTTCTGCTCGCGCCGCAAACAATCAAGACTTACTTTCAGCCCAACTGTATACGGTGACAACAGGCGTTTCTGCTAAATCTGGACAAAAAGCAGAACCAGAAGGCAAAGTTGACCTGACTTTAGATAGTAAAGATTATCAAAACCTGAAATTTGACTTATCACCTGATGGGCAAACTATTGTGATCCAACGGGGTAATAAAACTAATCCTGGTGATTTTGGACTATGGTTTATGCCAGCAACCAGTGATGGTTCAGCAGAAAAACCCACCCCGAAACGCCTAAAAAGCCAGCCGGGAGGAGACTTTATGGTGACACCAGATAGTAAAGCCGTAGCGGTTGCTCAAGGACAGGGAGCAGCCATTTTACCACTGCAAGGTGATGCCAGTAAACCTTTGGATTTTCTGCCGCAGTTTGGTTTGGTACAAGCTTTCTCCAAAGATGGCTCTCAAGCAGCGATGGTAAAGTTTAATACAGATTACACGCGGGATTTATTTTTGGTGACAAACCAAGGTGTGCAGAAACAGCTACTAAAAACAACAGGTTCAATTCTCAGTTGCCAATTTGACATCGCCTCACCCACTCTCTACTGCTTGCTTACACAGTTAGTATCGAAGGAACAATACATAGAACAGCCTTATGTAGTGGCAATTGATTTGAAAACTGGGCAACAGAAACCACTGTTAGTACTGCCTCCCGCTCAACGAAATGTGCAAATGAGTTTATCTGCTGACGGTTTGGGCTTGTTATTTGACCAAGTAGTACCGCAGACAAATCCCCCAGGATCATTACCCCCAAACACTTTAAAAACCGATGATGGAGATACAATCGCTACCAGTAGCTTGTGGTTAATGCCTCTATTGCCCATCGCTGATGCTACGACTGTTGAAATTAAACCAGAACAACTCCCCTTAGCCGGATTTCATCCTCGCTGGCTACCTTGAGCGAATAATTCGTAATTCGACTTTGGAAGGTTAGTTAAGGTGTCGCCACCAAAAATCAAGTTGAATCTAATGGAGTTCAGTTCCATCTTTACGAAGCAGATAGCGATCGCTAATCAACTTCAAGACTACTCTACCTATTTCTGGATGCGTTTTCTCAATAACCGGTTGCACAACAACGCCTTCCATGATGCAATTGGGACTGACTACACTATTGGCATTATTGAACTGAGACACCGCTTCCCAAGTGTAAGCACCGATATAAAGTACAGGTACTCTCGGCAAAGCAAATTCTTCGCAAAAAGTCACAAAATCGCTGTAATTGAGAAAATAGCTACCGCGACGCACAGCAAATATAGCAATTCCAATATTGCCATTATTCAAGCCATATTTGATATCTTGCACGCCGTAGATTTCACCAAAAATCTGAGTTCCTGGCGGAAGTTTCTGGAAAGCTTCGTTTTCGTTGTAAGCACGAATATAAACTAATTTTTTGTTTACTTCGCTGTTTTTCCAGAAGTAATTATGGCTGCCAATTTTAGTTGTGCCATCAGCATCAACTAAGACAGTGAAGTTAGTTCCATGCAACTTTTCTGTGACAACAACTTCTTCACCTTCCATTAGGATGTTTTTGTAACGTTTTAGGTTTTCTGGACTGGGGAATTTGTAATGTCCAATAAAACTTTCTACTTCCCCACTCATTCCTTGAGGAATTGGATATTCGTACTTTGTTACACCAAAATGATTTGTGTAGTCATCTCCGACATTTCCCGTAAAGTTTTTACCAACGGGAATAAGCAAACCCTCAGAAAAAATTCCGCGAAGTTTCGCAGCACGCAGTTTTTTCGAGTAGTAGTTACGAATACCAAACTCATCTAAAAAGTTTTCTGGAATAACACTATCAATAGGAAAGTAAAAAGCTAAATCTCCAGGATTCAAGTTACCTTTGACTATAATTACCTGATACCCCATATCTTCAATAGAGGCAATATCTAGCCGATCGGCATTGGGATGAGGATTAATGCTATTGATTTTGACAACTTCAACTTTAAAAATACTCATAGCTTATCTCTTTTCAAAAAAATCTATTTTAGAAAAACTCTAAATTTATTACAAAGTATGTGTGCGTAGCTAGCCGTGCATACTTGTCAAATTAAAGCTGAAACCTTTGAAAACTTAGACTTTGAATCGTTTGTAGTAGTGTGGCAAGGCTAAAATAGTTTTTGAAGCTAAAGGTTCATAGTCGTCTTTAGCTTCAAAAATAAAGCATAAATCTAATGTCTTGCCACGCTACTAGGGTGCATTAGCCTGGGTCTTTGGGTTTAATTAAGTAATCAAACAAATCTGATATTACAAATTATGAATTAGTAATTATTTGTTGATAATTTATCCAAGCTTCCCAAAAAATATAAATTGATAGTATTCCTAAGAAGATACGAAGCACTAAGCTCACAGTATAATCTGGTAGTTTTGGCAATGTGCGAGTACTCATCTGAACGCCTAAAAGACCGCCACATCCCAAAACCATACCTTGAGCAAACAGAATATTTCCCTCTAATGTATGTCCTGTACAGGCAGCTAAAGCAGTGATGACAATCACACCCAAACTAGTCTGAATTGCTACTTTAATTTCCTCTCCTAGTAGCAGCATTTGCAGCGGAACCATAATCGTACCGCCACCTAAGCCAAATAAACCTGCTAAAATTCCTGCTGCTCCACCAGTGCCAATTTTAGAAACTAGTGGGTTAAATACTGGGGCTGTATCCTCTTTTTCCTGTAAGGATAATTGCTTGCGAAGCTCAATAAGATAGATGTTAGCAAGTAGTATGATGCCAAATGTAAAAAGTATTATATAAGATGGTATTTTATTGGCGAAATATACACCTATTCCAGTAGTTAGAAAAGCTGGAATTCCTAAATAAATTACTCGTTTCAAGTCAAAGTAGCCCATCCACCAATTTTGCAAACTTCCAGAAATTGAAGTAATCACAATAGCAAGGCTACTAGTAGCGATCGCCTGAACGGGAGTATAACCTAGTGTGACTAAAAGAGGAATTGTGATAATACCGCCACCTATTCCTAAAAGTCCAGCTATGACTCCAGATATTAAACCTCCACTCACTAAAATCAACCAACTAAAATCAATCATAAATAATTCTTTTTCTAGATAACTGATAGTGCTGAGTGGGCATTGGGCATTGGGCATTGGGCATTGGGCATTGGGCATTGGGCATTGGGCA
>NZ_JAVRCL010000037.1:0-11098 GCF_034530775.1 Nostoc sp. DedSLP04
TAATCGCTGAAATTCCTTTGCCGTATACATTTACCATTTTCGGATAAGTCTAATTAGTATCATTAAATACTCAATCTCACGGTTCGCAGTTCTCAATCGGTCGTAATACAGACTTTTTATTGGGGATCGCAGTTGGGCATTGGTGTCAAATTAAATCAAAACCTTCGCAATGAGATTGTATCGACCTATCGCCCGATTTGAGCAAAGAAGCAATTATTACTGAGAGCAGATGCTACTATAATCAATTGACTTTATACTTATTCGAGATTTTTGCGAGTCTCTCGGTTGTTATACTTACAGTAGTTTTCTTTTAGATGAAGTACAAAGCTACGGATTTTAAGGCAGGAGGTAGAAACTCTTTATATTTGATGCGTCAGTCCGGCATTTTGTACCTCAGTTACTTACAAACTCCTGTATTTATACTCTTTTTTGCTAATTTCTCAAAAAATGAGCAAATCGGAAATAATAACTAACAATCAGGTGTGAACTTTACTCGAATCAGTTCGTCGGTGATTTTTGTTAGCAAAAAGAGTGAATTTGAAGGAGTCAGACTCTGAAAGGCTTTGAATTCAAAGGTGTTGAAAAACTTATTGGCCCAATAGCCGCGCTTCTCGGCTTTGTGTATTTGTTGCAATGGTATATTGGAGACTTGCGATCGCCTCCCGATCCCATCTTTGAAAATAAACAGCCGCCTTTGGTGATGAAAGAGGGCGACCCTTATATCCGCGCTTTAATGCGAACTATCTCGGCAAGTGAGGCTAGTGGAAACCGCCCCTATTCGCTGTTGTATGGGGGACAGCAAGTCAACGACCTTAGCCGACATCCTGAGATATGCGTCACAATTGTCACAGGCCCTAATACAGGAAATTGTTCTACCGCTGCTGGCAGATATCAAATTATCAACATTACTTGGTATCGTTTAGCTCCTCTTTATCACCCAAAGCCGATGCGAATGATGTTTTGGACTACTTATAGTTTTGAAGCAGAATATCAAGATGTAGTAGTTTACCGTTGGTTAAATGATTCTAAAGTTTGGGGAACTAATATTTCGCAACTGTTGCGTCAGGGAAAATTAAATGATGTTTTGCGGCGACTCTCTCCCACTTGGACAAGTCTGGGATATGGTATAGAAACTAATTCTGTTAGTAGCTCTTTGCCTAAAGTTTATCAGAAAATGTTGCAAGAGGAATTAACCGCAGCTAAACAACCAACAGCCCCAAATTTGCCACCATCTCCAACTCCTTCTAGCAAGGCACTAAAGAAGTAGTGAAGTTATCCTAATTTTTAACTTGCTGCGGATAAAAAACTTTTGATATTTTCCACAAATGCCAAAGGATTTTCAAAGTGGATATTGTGTGCAGCATTGCTAATTATTTTTAGCTGTACAAATTCGCATATTTTAGCCATTTCTGTATTAATAGATATAAATTTTTGATCGTATTCACCGACTAGTAAAAGCATGGGAATTGTACTGCATTGTAGTTTTTCCCATAAAGAAGGCTGACATCCAGTACCCATAAAGCGCAATGATTTATCTAATTCCTGTGAATTGTTCTGCAACCGACTTTCAATCATGCGATCGTATTCTGGATGATTTTTTATATCGCCAAAAATCGGCTGATTGTACCAATTTGATAGAAAAGCAATAAAATCAGTTTTTTCAAAGGTTCTTGTTAATTTTCTACCTATTTGTGTATCAAGTTTAATCCGTTCTAATCGTTCTGTTGCTGTTGATAAACCTGGGGAAGCTGACTCTAGCACAACTTTATAAAAACGTTCTGGAAAATTCAAGGCTAGGTATAAAGCCAATCTTCCACCCATTGAATAACCAACTAAAAAGCATTTGGCAATTTCTAACTTATCCAGTAAGTTGATTAAAGCATGAGCAGTGTTTGCCATTGTATAGTATTCGTCCCCACCCAAAACTTGAGTTTTTCCATGTCCGGGGAGATCAATTGTTAAATAGGAAAATTCGTTAAATAGTAATTTTATAGCTTCATCAAATTCATTAATATTACCCATGAAGCCATGCAAAAAAAGAATTAGTGGTTTATCTAGAGTGCTAGTTAAAGAATAATTAAGCTGATAGTTTTTTACGCTCATAGTTTAGCTAAAAACTTCGTAATCCTACAGCATATAGCGGTTATCAGTTGAGTGGAATACAGACCTAACCCCCAGTTCTTTCCTTATAAGGGAAGGGGAGTAAGATTCAAAGCCTCTCTCCTTTTAGGAGAGAAGAATGGAAGTGAAGTCAAACTGTATTTTCCATTCGATAACCGCTATATTATCTTATGGAAAAAGTTTTTACCTCGTTCACTTTTTTTTCTAGGAGTAAACAAGGCAAGTCTATAAAAATAGGTTATCTACAAGTTATCAATATGATGTTGCCGGGTGAATGTCACGATGCACTATATTATTTTTGATGTATTGCTACTCATGCATCACTAATTTTGCGAATGCATTTTAGATTATTTTTCTCATTCTTAAGGTAAAAATCGATCTAAAGCAGCTTTTAACTGTTTAATTTCAACGTCAATATTACCCTCTTGTGCGGCTCTAGCAATACACTCAGTTAAATGTTCATCCAAAACAATTCGCGCTACCTTATCTAATGCGCCCCGCACTGCGGCAATTTGCAGTAGAACATCAGGACAAGGGCTATTTTGCTCGACCATTGCCTTAATACCACGAACATGTCCTTCTATACGCGATAATCGATTGACAATTCGCCGTAAAGACTCTTCGCTATGGATGTGGGGATGAGCCAACTCTCCAGTCCCATGAGTACCATCTGTATGCTCGTGGTCTGTATCGTGATAGTGGGGATGTTCTGCTTGCTGGGATGTTGGCAAGGATTTTTTACCTAATCGATTTGATCCATTCATGGGCTATCAAAAGGCTTGTATTACTAAGATCCTAGTCTAGTACTCGACCAACCCAAAACTTACGAGTGAAAGCAGATCCTATTCACCCTAACTTTACTGCTGACGATTGGCTCTTTCTTGGGGAATAATCTCCGTTACTACCCTACCGCTAGAACTGCCACCTTTGACAACAATATTTTCTGTTTGCAGATTACCAACTGCTGTTTCACCCACAAAATTTAATGGTGGGTCAATTTGTCGGTAAACAACATTTCCCTGAGCTTCAACTAACTTATTATCTAAATACCAAGTTAATGTATTGGATCTTAGAGACTGGCGACGCTGACCAACGGCGTTGACGTTACCTTTTAAGTAAACGGTTTTTTGCGGTATTTTCATTTCACCTTGATTGGCTGTCACTGTGACATTTTCAGCACGCTGGAACATTCGCGTAGGTGAGTTTGTAGTTACAGTTTCTGCGTTCATGTTCCAGGTCATAGAGTTACTAGCTATTTGCATTGGTGGGTCTAGTAAGTCTAGTTGAGCATTCTTTTGGATAGTGGCAATTTTTGTTTTTAAGTTGACTTCGGCAGAATTACCCTTACCGCGATCGCTAATTTTATTATCTTTGTAGCGGTCAATTTCTAGAGGGCGATCGCCAATCAGTTTTTCTTCTTTAATATTCCAGATTAAATGTTCAGTTCTCACTTGCATCTGGGGATCGATAGAATTTGCTACTACTCCTCCAGAAAATTCCATCCGTTGTTCGCGGGTTTTAACTCGTACTTCCTGCGCTACTGCTTGTAGTTTTTTATGGCTGCCGTTAATCTTGTTACGAACAATCAACAAATCTTCTTTGGGACGCCATTCTAATTCATTACCTTGCAACACAATCCCATTACTAGGATCTGTGGCAAATATTTTACCTTTTAGAAACAACTGCTTCCCATCTTGTTCAATGTCTGCTACATCTGCCTTAATTTGGTAAACAATTTTGCCATCTTGATATAGTTCACCATAAGGACTTTCAGCCTGACCAATTTGTTTTTCTTTGGTGTATTTTGCGGTTTTAGCCCTGACTTTCCAAATTGGTCTTCCCACTTCATCTGCTTGTTCTAGGGTGACATCAAAGAAAGTCAAATTGCTATCTTTGTTAGATGAATCAGCAGTATTTTGTTGGGAAGCTGGAGGTGATTTACCCCCACAGGCGACTAAAGCAAATACCAATAAAAAGGTCAAAGGTAAAACAAGAAAGGAGGGAGTGGAGGAGAAATCTTGCATTTTTCTCTTTCCCCATCTCCCTCTTTTATGAAATTGATACGCCATTATTCTTGGATTTCTAGGTGTCCATCACTACTTCTGGGGTCTTCCAAAAAACCGATCCCAGATAAAGGCCGGTATGGATAGCTTTGGCGAGGAGTTTTTTGAATATCTTCTTTGATCGCTTCTAAATCAATGTAGCGATCGCTTACATTAATTAAGCTGTCACTGGTCATGGAACGCAAGCTCACAACTTCTACCCGCACGCCACGATAGCTGACTGAATTTACTGCATAAGCTAAATCTCCATCACCGCTAACTAAAACTGCGGTATCATAAGAATCTACAAGTGCCATCATGTCTACTGCTATTTCTACATCCAGGTTAGCTTTTTTAGAGCCATCTGGTAGCTGGACTAAATCCTTAGCAATGACTCGATAGCCATTGCGACGCATCCACAGCAGAAACCCCTGTTGCTTCTCGTTTGTTCGATCTACACCAGTGTAGAAAAAAGAACGCAGTAATCTAGAACCTCCTGTTAATCGACATAATAGCTTCGTGTAATCGATTTCAATCCCTAGTTGCAATGCCGCGTAAAATAAATTTGAGCCATCAATAAATATGGCGACCCTACCCCGATTTTCCAAAACTTGTTCTGGCGTAAATATTGAATCGTTTTCCAAATTATTCAACATTGTTGTGATACCTCAATTTTTATCCCTGTTATTTTTGATACAAATTACCAACTTTTAGATGCTAGTCACAGCGGCTTATGATAATGTTCCGCAGCTAATTTAAATTGAGCCACGATAAATTTTGTGAGAAAATAAAAAAATTGAACAAAATCAGAGTTTGATAAGGACTAATCGTTTTTCGGGGATTCTATTCGCTGAAAAACAGGTTGGTGTTTACCCAACTGTTGTTTGCTCGATAGTAGTCCCCATGTAGCATGGGTGGCAAAAGGAGCATTAACTGAACTTTGTATTTGATCGTTAAAGTTTATTCCAAAGCCCAGTTGCTGATAAATATCGCTACTGATGTTCGGAATAATTGGGGATAGCAGATAAGCTGCCAGTCTAACCGATTCTAGAACTGCGTAGAGAACCTTTTCGACCGATTCCTGCTGTCCCTGTTTATATAATGACCAAGGAGCCTGTTCATCAATAAACTTATTACTGGCTTGCGCCAGTGAAAGTATGACCACGCAGGCTTGACTGAAAGCTAGCTCTTGGTATGCTTGTTTTACCTGTTCCCCTAGACGTAAACCAATGGCTTTCAAAGGATTTTCGTCAGGAATCCCTTCATTGCCGATTGATGGGACATTATTCTCAGCACAGTACTTTTTCACCATGCTCATGGTGCGATTGAGCAAATTACCTAAATCATTTGCCAAATCTGCATTCAGAACATTAATGAACCTAACTTCATTAAAATCTCCATCTTTGCCAAATTCGATTTCCTTAAGGAAGTAATAACGAACGGCATCACTACCATAGCTCTTAACTAATGCCACAGGATCAAGGGTATTACCCAGACTTTTGCCCATCTTGAGACCATCTTTGGTCAAAAAGCCATGTCCAAAGACTCTCTCTGGCAAGGGTAAGCCAGCCGATAACAGCATTGCTGGCCAGTAAACTGCATGAAAGCGCAGAATATCTTTACCAATTAGATGCAAGTTGATTGGCCACCATGTTTCTAAAGCATTTGCTAAAGTTGGTTCTGCATCTGGTTCTAGCAATGCTGTGACATAACCTAGCAACGCATCAAACCAGACATAGAGAGTGTGCTTGGGATCGACTGGTACGGGAAAACCCCAATCTAAATTCACTCGTGAAATGGAAAAGTCTTGCAGTCCTTGATTGACAAAGCTGAGGACTTCGTTGCGCCGACTTTCTGGTTGAATAAAATCCGGTTTAGATTGATAAAATTCTGTCAGCTTAGTTTGATATTTTGATAAGCGGAAAAAATAGTTTTGTTCGTCTCGCCACTCCACTTCTTTGTTAGTATGAATTGGGCAACGGTGTCCTTCTAGCAGATCCCGTTCTTCTTTGAATTCTTCGCAGGATACGCAGTACCAGCCTTGTTGTTGTCCCTGGTAAATGTCACCAGATTCCCAGACTCGCTCAAAGAATTCTTTAACGATCGCTTGATGATGAGGCGCAGTAGTCCGACTAAAGCGATCGTATTGAATATCTAATAATTGCCATAAACTAACGAAACTAGGGACAATTTCATCACAAAATTCTTGTGGCGCTTTCCCTAAACTTTCTGCCGATCGCTGAATTTTTTGCCCATGTTCATCTGTACCTGTAATTAGTAATACTTGATGTCCCAGTAATCTCTGAAATCGCGCCACTACATCGGCTGCGATCGTCGTGTAAGCACTGCCTATATGAGGGACATCGTTTACATAATATAGGGGTGTGGTCAGCGCAAATGTAAATTCTTTTTTTTTCACTAGATTCATACAAAATAAAAATTAACTTATTAAAACGTTTTACATCTTACCTTTTGTCGGCAAAACCAGGTAATTATACAATATTATTACCATTTTTTCCAATAACATCTTCATACTAGCAAGTTTATCAAGTCCAGAATCGTTTTTTAATACGCATCAATTAAACTCATTTTTACCTAAAAAATGGAAACTAACTAATCATAATTTTTTTGAATAGTTTATATTAGATATTCTTGTGTTCAAGAATACATAATTGAGAATGCAGAAAATCTAATTACTCTTGTAGATTAGATATTTCTATCTTAAGACGGTCATGGCGATAGTAAAGAAATGTAAAAATAAAATTAAGACAAATTGCCATGTTTACTGGAAGATATATTGATTAGGTATGAGTGGAAATAGCCCCCTAGAGATTTCTCGCGCTTTGGTGGCGGCATTCTCAACGCAAATGTTCCGCTATTACGAAGACCGCATTCCCCAGGATGCGAGCGTCTTGGTAGTCAGCAATCACCGCAGCTTTATGGATGCACTGATTTTAATGGCGGCGTTATCGAGTCCGATTCGCTTTGCTTGCCATCACTACATGGGACAAGTTCCAGTCATGCGGGAGATTGTCACCGGTCAATTGGGGTGTTTTCCCTTGGAAGAAACTCAAAACCGCCAGCAAAGCTTTTTTTCGCAGTCACAATTGCTATTACAGTCCAAGCAGATGGTGGGAGTATTTCCAGAAGGGACTGCACCAATGGTGAAATTTACTCAGCCCAACCACGTGGGTGAGTTTCAGCGCGGATTTGCCCATTTGGCATTACGAGCGAATGTGCAAGATTTAGCTATTTTGCCGATCGCGATCGCTTCCTTAGAAGAAGTAAACACTAATGGCTTCCCATTAAGACTTTTAAGTGTATTCGACCCTTCAGAACCTTTATTTAAGCAAAGTGGTTGGCATCCCTTGGTAATTTATCGTCGAGTTGCGGTGTTAATCGGTCGTCCTTATTGGATTACGCCCCAACATCATAAAAAATATCATGGCAAACACGCCAGAACTGTTGTGGCTGAACTGACAGAACACTGTCACGGCGAAATTAGCAATTTACTGCGTCAAGGTTGCTATTAGAGCCATTCAATTTTGGATTTTGGATTGTTCTTATGACTTTCAATGTCTTGCTCTAAAAGGACGTTTGTTTTAGGTAAGAAGCACCGAACTTTATTTGAAAGCAACGATCGACAGTCCAAAAGTTTTATACCATTGACCAATACTTCGACTACGCTCAGTACAAATGACTAATGACTAATGACCAATGACTATCACAGAAGTTGAGCTAAATCCTTGTTTTCTAACTCCTAAACGAGTACAGCCAGAGTATCCACTTTTGGTATATTTGCCAGGAATGGATGGAACTGGTCAACTATTGCGATCGCAAACCGCTGGATTAGAAGCTGGCTTTGATGTCCGTTGTTTGGCGCTCCCCCGGAAAGACCTTAACACTTGGGATGTCCTAACTAAAAGTGTATTGGACTTGATCGATGCTGAATTAGAAAAAAGCTCTCAAAGACCAGTTTACCTGTGCGGTGAGTCCTTTGGTGGTTGCTTGGCAATGAAAGTGGCAATCCAAGCACCCCATTTATTTAGGCGAATTATCCTAATTAACCCAGCTTCGTCCTTTCAGCTTCGCCCTTGGTTAAGTTGGGCATCCCAATTAACTTACCTAGTGCCATCAGGATTGTATGATGTCGGTGCATTAGGCTTGTTGCCATTTTTAGCATCTTTGTCACGCATTTCTCGGAGCGATCGCCACGATCTGCTAAAAACGATGCGTTCTGTCCCGTCAGAAACCGTTCTTTGGCGGTTGTCTTTACTACGAGAGTTTCATGTTGATGAGGAACAGTTAAAGCGTTTAACTCAACCAGTTTTGTTGATTGCTGGTGCTAGCGATCGCCTTTTGCCTTCTGTAAGCGAAGTCAACCGAATAGGGAACATCTTACCAAATAAAAAGATTGTAGTGTTGCCCCATTGTGGACACGCTTGCTTGCTAGAGCAAGATACTAATCTCTATGAAATTCTTCAGGATAACGACTTTTTAGAAAGTAAAGCTGATACAGGTAGAGTTAATAAGTAAAAAGTGTGCTACACATAAATTCAGAGAGTTCACAACCTCAATTTTGCTTTCTTTGATAAGAAGGAAAAGTAAAGTAAATTTAATATCTCGTCACCTTCAAATAAGATTTGCATCCTTAAAAAGCTTAAACACATATTTTTGGAGACTCTTAAATGATTGCTCTCAAAGAGTTCCTCAGCCAGGAATTAGACAAATTGAATGAAGAACAACTCAAACAAGTTAGTGATTTTATTGCCTTCCTCAAATTTCGCAGCAGAAATATTAGCTGGCAAATAGATAAAAATCAAATGGCCGCTCTTTACAGTGAATTTGCCCAGGAAGATCGTCAACTAGCGGAGGCAGGATTAGATGAATATGCAGAACTACTTACACAAGAAGATTTAAAATGAGGGTTCAACGAGGTTAAGTATGGCTAGCAAATTTAGATCCTACTAAGGGTTCTGAACAAGGAGGCACAAGACCAGTTATTCTTTTTCAAGATAATATTGTCGCCGAATTTTCCACCACCATCATCACCATTCCTCTAACAACAAATTTGCGTCGTGCGTTTTTTAACCTGTTTATTAATTCAAAGTAGTGAAGGTGGATTAGAAAAGGATTCAGTTGCTTTTTGCCACCAATTGCAGGTACTTGATAAAACAAGATTGCAAAGAAAAGCGGGCGTTCTGACTCCAGAAATACTCACTATTTTAGAAGGCAAAGTATTGTTGACATTAGGTTATCAGTGGTAAAATCAGAACCTCTGTCATCCATCTTATGTCTATAGTTAAAGCTTAGAATCATTCTTATTTACTCTGACGAATTGTACTTATCGAGAGATGTCAAAGCCCCTCAAACTTCGTTACAACAAAAAAAGAGAGGCTTTACAAGATGGTGTCAAACTATGGCAGACAAACTCCAAGAAATAGAGGTGAATAAATTAGTTAATTCATCCAGAGAAACTTCAGAAGTAAAAATCCAGACTCAATCATCAGTAGAAAATGAACCGTCTATAGTAGAGTCTTTGATTAAAACTGTTGCTGAGACTGGTCAAGCAGTTTTAGACACAGCAATCGAGGTAGGAG
The DNA here is from genome assembly GCF_034530775.1 of Nostoc sp. DedSLP04. Lineage (NCBI taxonomy): Bacteria > Bacillati > Cyanobacteriota > Cyanophyceae > Nostocales > Nostocaceae > Nostoc > Nostoc sp. DedSLP04. The sequence continues at coordinate 9,764 of NZ_JAVRCL010000037.1, forward strand.
AAGCGACAGCAAAAGAAACACACAAGTTTATTGAGCAAACAACTCAAACCAGCGGTCAGGTTGTAAATCGTCTGAGCGAAAATTGGCTGATTAGAAAACTATCTGGAGTCTTAAATCTCAATTGGCTGATTAACGATAGTAACCTTGTTAATTTAGAACAAGCAGAAGCGGCGGTAAACAAGCTTAAAAAACAGTATCCAAATGAATCACCTAGCCAGCTTGCTCACCGAATCATGGTGGAAAAATCAACTAAAGCAGCCACAGTTGGACTAACCACTAGTATTTTGCCAGGAATAGCAGTGGCATTGTTGGCAATTGATTTAACAGCCACAACAAAATTGCAGTCAGAAATGCTTTATCAAATTGCATCTGTCTACGGGCTAGATTTAAAAGATCCTGCTCGTAAAGGTGAAATTTTAGCAATTTTTGGGTTGGCTTTGGGTGGAGGGCGTTTGTTGAAAGCTGCGGGGTTAGGCTTGCTGCGAAATGTGCCCTTGGCGGGTGCAGTGATTGCAGCTAGTTCCAATGCAACGATGATCTATTCATTGGGCTATGCTGCTTGTCGATTTTACGAAGCCAAGCTGGATGAATCAACTTCCTTAGCATCACCACAGACATTAGCAACATTAAAAGCCGAAAGTGAAAAGTATCTAGAAAGTGCGATCGCTCAAGAAGCAGTCATGGATCAAATCTTAGTTCACATGATCCTTGCTAGTCATCCAGACAAGACTTTAGAAGAAATTTTGCCAGAATTACAAGCTGTAAAACTCAGTCCTACCTCGTTGGATGCGATTGCTCAAAATATCAAATCACCTAAATCTTTAGATATACTGCTCAATCAGCTGAATCGTGATTTTGCCATACCCTTGCTGGCTCAGTGTAAAAAAATTGCCCAGCTTGATAATAAAACTACACCACACGAACAAGAAATAATCGCAGCGATCGCCCGTAAATTTAATATTGATACAAATAAAATCGAGGGATAGGGCATGGCGCATGGGACAAGAAGCAGGACGTAAAAGAATCTGACTTTTCACGGCATCTGGAAAACCTCTCTCTAAATCTCTCTCCTAAAAGGAGAGAGACTTTGAATTTTCCCCCTTCCCGCCACGGGTTGGGGGTTAGGTTTTTAGTGGACTTTTCCATATAACGCGAAAAGTCAGGTAAAAGAATGGAGATTATAGCTTCATTAACGAGGATCAAAGACTCGTTAACGGAGTTCTGAGGTGGATTAACGAGTATCAAAGACTCGTTAACGGAGTTCTGAGGTGGATTAACGAGGATCAAAGACTCGTTAACGGAGTTCCGAGGTGGATTAACGAGTATCAAAGACTC
>NZ_JAVRCL010000037.1:11198-88138 GCF_034530775.1 Nostoc sp. DedSLP04
GTTAACGGAGTTCTGAGGTGGATTAATGAGGATCAAAGACTCGTTAACGGAGTTCCGAGGTGGATTCACGAGGATCAAAGACTCGTTAACGGAGTTCTGAGGTGGATTAATGAGGATCAAAGACTCGTTAACGGAGTTCTGAGGTGGATTCACGAGGATCAAAGACTCATTAACGAGTGCTATTTATACTAATTCGTTAACTTATACTTACTAACCCTTGATGCCCCATGCCCCATGCCCCATGCCCAATGCCCAATACCCACTCCCCTCACCATGAAACCAGAATTTTGAGCAATACTGGTACAAGAAGGAATATTTACAGAAAATCCCAAAATGACAATTCAACCTAGTGATAAGCCTTTACTAGAGTGGGCGGGCGATAGTTTGGCAATTGGATTATTTGAAGATGCAGTAGAGTTAACCGGAGAACTAGCTACTTTAGATCAAAAGTTTTCTGGAGTCTTAAAAGAACTGATTACTGAAGAAGAATTTAAAGGTAAAGCCAACAGTACTATTTTCACCCGTGTAAATGCTGATAGCCCAGTGCGGAAATTGATTTTAGTGGGTTTAGGCAAACCAGAAGCGTTAAAACTAGATACTCTGCGCCGTGCTGCTGCTGCTGTAGCCAGGGTAGGAAAAAAGCAAAAAAGCAAAATTTTGGGTTTTAGTTTTCCATTGTGGAACAACGATCCAGCCGCGAGTGCCCAAGCGATCGCAGAAGGTGTGGAATTAGCACTTTACCAAGATATTCGCTTTAAATCTGAACCAGAAGAGAAAGGTTCACAAATAGAAAGTATAGATTTACTGGGTTTCGGCGGACAAGAAGCCGCCATAACCCGCGCCAATCAAATTGTTTCTGGGGTAAATTTGGCACGGCAATTAGTGGCAGCACCAGCCAACGCAGTCACACCAATTACTTTAGCGGAAACTGCTCAAGCGATCGCCAAAGAATACGGTTTACAACTAGAAATTCTAGAACGAGAAGACTGTGAAAAGTTAGGTATGGGCGCATTTTTAGGAGTAGCCCAAGCTTCCGATTTGCCACCGAAATTCATTCACCTAACTTACAAGCCAGAAGGTACACCCAAAAAGAAATTAGCAATTATTGGTAAAGGTGTAACCTTCGATTCCGGCGGACTCAACATTAAAGGTGCTGGTAGCGGCATCGAAACCATGAAAATGGATATGGGGGGTGCAGCTGCTACCTTCGGCGCAGCAAAAGCAATTGCTCAAATTAAGCCGGATTCGGAAGTTCACTTCATCTCCGCAGTGACCGAAAACATGATTAGCGGTCATGCCATGCACCCTGGAGACATTCTCACAGCATCAAACGGCAAAACAATTGAAGTGAACAACACCGATGCAGAAGGACGTTTGACCTTAGCAGATGCCTTGGTGTATGCCGAAAAATTGGGATTAGATGCGATCGTTGATTTAGCCACCCTGACTGGTGCCAACGTCATTGCCTTGGGTGACGATATTGCTGGTTTGTACACTCCCGATGATGGTGTTGCTTCCCAGATCGAAAAAGCTGCCCAAACTTCAGGAGAAAAGATTTGGCGGATGCCAATGGAAGAAAAATATTTTGAAGGGTTAAAGTCAGGTATTGCGGACATGAAAAATACAGGGCCGCGTCCAGGTGGTGCAATCACCGCAGCCCTTTTCCTCAAGCAATTCGTCAAACAAACCCCTTGGGCGCACATAGATATTGCAGGCCCAGTGTGGACAGATAAAGAAAATGGCTACAACAGCGCAGGGGCAACTGGCTACGGCGTTCGGACGCTAGTTGATTGGGTATTAGGGATTGGGGAGTAGGGACTGGGGACTGGGGACTGGGGACTGGGGACTGGGGACTGGGGACTGGGGACTGGGGGGCAGGGGGCAGGGGGACAAGGGGGCAGGGGGACAAGGGGGAATTATTGAACAAGCCTCTCCCTTGTCTCTCCCATCTTCCTTGTCTACCTTGTCTCTTCTCCATGCCCAATCCCCAATGCCCAATCCCCAAATTCGTGCTATCTTGAGCTTGCCAGTAAAAATTGTTGCAATAGTAACAGAATTAATTTGGCGGTCAGAAAATTAAGCTTTTTCGGGCATTGCCATCTGGTAAAATTTGTAAGGTTTCTAGAAGCTGTGAGCAATGGGATCGACTCGCGTACGGATCGCAATTGACGCAATGGGAGGGGATCATGCACCTGGTGAAATCGTTGCTGGCGCATTGCGAGCAAGAGAAGAATTGGGTGTAGATATATTTTTAGTTGGCGATCCCCAACAAATAGAAGCTGCCTTGCCATCAAAAACAAGTTTAGGGCAGGTAGAGATCGTGAATGCTGAAGAAGCGATCGCTATGGATGAGGAGCCTTTAAATGCAGTTAGACGCAAACGCAAGGCTTCTATCAATGTGGCGATGGATTTAGTCAAGCAACAAAAGGCAGATGCCGTATTTTCGGCTGGTCACTCTGGGGCCGCTATGGCATCAGCTTTGCTGCGCTTAGGACGATTGCCAGGAATCGATCGCCCAGCGATCGGGACAGTTTTTCCGACAATTATTGCTGGTAAGCCAGTGCTGGTACTTGATGTTGGCGCAAATGTAGATTGCCGCCCCAAGTTTTTAGAGCAGTTTGGTGTTATGGGATCGGCTTACAGTAAGTATGTCTTGGGTACAGATGAACCGAAAGTAGGTTTGCTGAATATCGGTGAAGAAGACTCTAAGGGCAATGATGCAGCCGTCCGCGCCCACCAACTGCTACGCGAAAATTCCCAAATTAATTTTATTGGCAATGCTGAAGGGCGTGATGTACTTTCCGGTCACTTTGATGTGATTGTCTGCGATGGCTTTGTAGGCAATGTACTGTTAAAATTTGCCGAAGCCGTCGGAGAAGTGATTCTGCAAATTCTGCGGGAAGAATTACCCCAAGGATTGCACGGTCAAATCGGTTCTGCACTCTTAAAACCCAACTTGAAGCGGATTAAGCAGCGAATGGATCACGCAGAACATGGTGGTGCTTTACTACTAGGCGTGGCAGGAGTCTGTTTTATTGGTCACGGTAGCTCTCAAGCACCTTCAATTTTTAATGCAATTCGCATGGCAAAAGAAGCTGTTGACAATCAGGTGATACAACGAATTCAGTCCCAATATATCCTAGAGCGCGAGAGCGGTTAGTCATTGGTCATTAGTCATTGGTCATTGGTCATTGGTCATTGGTCATTTGTAAAGGACAACTGGCAAATGACAAAGGACAAATGACAAAGGACAACTGACAAAAGACAAAAGACAAAAAGCTGATAGCTTGGGAGATTAGGAGTGCAAAACTTAGGCGTAGCAATTACCGGAAGCGGCTCGGCAGTACCAGCGACTTCCCTACACAACCAGACATTGAGCGAACTAGTTGAAACATCAGATGAGTGGATCGCTACAAGAACGGGAATTCGTGAGCGTCGATTAGCTCTGCCATCTGAGTCCTTGAGTGTACTCGCTACTGCCGCCAGCAGCCAAGCGATCGCCGCTTCGGGAATTAAACCAGAAGACCTAGACCTGATTCTGCTAGCGACTTCCACCCCTGATGATTTGTTTGGTAGTGCTTGTCAAGTACAGGCTAAATTGGGAGCTACCAACGCAGTCGCCTTTGACTTAACCGCTGCCTGTTCTGGCTTTGTGTTTGGTTTGGTTACAGCAGCCCAATACATTAGAACTGGTGTCTATAGAAATGTATTGTTAATAGGGGCAGATATCCTCTCTCGTTGGGTAGATTGGGAAGATCGCCGGACTTGTGTATTGTTTGGTGACGGTGCTGGGGCAGTGGTGTTACAAGCTGCCAAAAGCGATCGCTTATTAGGATTTGCACTTAAAAGTGATGGTACTCAAAACCATTACCTCAACCTTGCTTATGCAGGTACTTCCCAAGAACTGCTGACTGATGTAAATATCACCAAAGGCACTTACCAACCGATTACTATGAACGGCAAAGAAGTCTACCGCTTTGCTGTCCAAAAAGTGCCAGAAATAATTGATAAAGCCTTGTTTCAAGCCAATCTTAGCGTTGACCAGATAGATTGGCTGATATTGCATCAAGCCAATCAGCGAATTATCGATGCCGTTGCTCAACGCCTGAATATCCCAGAACATAAAGTTATAAGTAATCTCGCCCAGTATGGCAATACCTCAGCTGCTTCCATCCCCTTAGCTTTAGATGAAGCAGTACGACAAGGTAAAATTAAACCCAATGACATCGTTGCTACATCCGGCTTTGGTGCCGGTCTTACTTGGGGCGCGGCAATCTTTCAATGGGGAAGATAGGGATTGGGGACTGGGTATTGGGTATTGGGAAACTCTTCCCCAGTACCTAATCCCCAGTCCCTAATCCCCAGTCTCCAATGACCAATGACCACTGACTATTGACAAATGACAAAAACTGCATGGGTGTTTCCCGGACAAGGTTCCCAAACGCTGGGAATGGGAATGGATTTACTAGATATACCGTCCGCTAAAGACAAGCTTGCCAAAGCTGAGGATATTTTGGGCTGGTCTGTAACTGAAATTTGTCAAACTCAAGAAGAGAAGTTATCACAGACGCTGTATACTCAGCCAAGTCTTTATGTGGTCGAAAGCATTCTTGCTGACCTGCTTCGAGAGCGAGGACACCAGCCAGATTTAGTTGCTGGCCACAGTTTGGGAGAATATACTGCTCTTTATATAGCAGGTGTCTTTGAATGGTCGGCTGGTTTATATCTGGTGAAACGTCGTGCAGAACTGATGGATAGTTCCATCGATGGGATGATGGCAGCTTTGATGAACTTTGACCGCGAACAGTTAGAAAAAGTTATTGCTCAAACGCCTGATGTGGTGATAGCAAATGATAACAGTTCGGCTCAAGTGGTAATTTCAGGCACGACTGAGGCTGTACAAGCGTTGATGACTCAAGTTAAAGCAAAGCGTGCGGTTCCCCTAAAAGTTTCTGGAGCATTTCATTCACATTTAATAGCACCAGCAGCAGCGGAATTTCAAGACATTCTAGAATCTGTGGAATTTCAACCCGCGATTGTGCCAGTGCTGTCTAATGTCGAGCCAACTGCATCTATTGATGCCGAGATTTTAAAACAACGCCTGAACAAACAAATGACTGGTTCTGTAAGATGGCGAGAAATTTGTCTGCAATTACCAGCCAACGGTATCGAGCGAGTAATGGAAATTGGCCCTGGTAAAGTCTTAACTGGCTTGATTAAACGTAATACCCCTGATTTGATTTTACAAAACATCCAAAGTGCTACTGATTTACCTGTTTAATTTTTTTAGCTGGATCTCTTACCCACATCTTTAGTTGTCAAAAAAAGGTTAAATAACCTAGTTAAATTTGTGTCTGCAACTCCAAGACCATTCTCTGCGATCGCAATCTTGATTTGGTTTTCAGATACCAAGCAAGTATGAATCCAAATTGTGTTGGGATGTGAAGCAATTTCTGTAGGCGTGCGTTGCTGATTTGCATCTTTAACTTTTTTGCGTTTGATCTGGGTGTTGCGATCGCGTATGCTAAATTCAGTTTGATTTGCATTATCTTCTGTGGACAAAAACCGCGAACCGTTGATCAGTCTGGCACTTTACCACGCCTTTAAATGGTCAGTCGTCAGCCCCATGCTTCACGCTTATTTTCAGGGCCATATTTATGGTGCGGAAAATGTCCCCAAATCAGGGCCTCTATTAGTAGCAAGTAATCACGCTAGTTATTTCGATCCGCCGATTGTCTCTAATTGTGTACGTCGTCCGGTAGCGTATATGGCGAAAGAAGAGTTATTTAATATCCCCGTTTTGGCGCAAGCGATTAAATTGTATGGTGCTTACCCAGTGAGTCGGGGAAATGCCGATCGCAATGCCATCCGTTCCGCCCTAGAATATCTCAATAAAGGTTGGGCTGTCGGTGTTTTCTTGCAAGGTACTCGCACCCCAGATGGTCGAATTACAGATCCCAAAAGAGGCGCACTGTTGCTAGCGGCGAAAGCAAAAGCGCCAATATTGCCGGTGAGTGTCTGGGGTACTGAAGGGATTTTACAAAAAGGAGCATCCCTACCTCGCGCAGTTCCGATCACAGTCAGAATTGGTAACTTGATTGATGCTCCTAGTTCCAGTAATAAAGAGGAATTGGAAAGTTTAACACAAAAGTGTGCCACAGTCATCAACGAAATGCATGATTTAGGGCGATGAACCTAGAGAAACTACAGATATATGCTTTTGGGAGGTAGCGATCGCTATTAGATTACTCTAATCTTAAACTCTATTCCTCTAGCAATAAACTAAAGGACTGCCAACAAATAACTCTCAATCTTACAGGGGAGCTGACTCGATCGCGCTAAACAACTAGCATTTTTATGGTTTGATTACCACAAATTACGAATTACGAATTACGAATTATGAATTATTATGAGCGGCTTTGAAGCCAAGAGTTTTTGGGAGCGATTAAATAATCTAGCATTAGTTCGATTTTTGCTTTTGGTTGCTTCTGGCTGGGCAATTGTACAACTTTTAGCTTATTTTGAATCGGTCATTGTTATTTTTACATTTGCAGCAATTTTAGCTTTTTTGCTCAGTTATCCTGTACAAGGGCTGCGGCGTTTTTTGCCCCACGGTATAGCTGTTGGTGTCGTTTTCTTGCTCAGTATTGTGATTATAGGCGGTCTGATAATTACTGTAAGCTTAACGGTTTTATCTCAAGGACAACAATTAATTGATAGTATCACTGCATTTTTAAATTCTTTAGTACCTTTATTAGAGGGAATAGAAGGTTTGTTACGAAACCGTAATTTACAAATAGATTTAAGTTTTATTCAAGAACAATTGCGGAATCAGGCTGTATCAAGTCTTGTTAATAGTTTAGCTATTTTACAAGGATTCATGACGAACTTTGTCACTTTTATCTTGATTGCAGTTGTGGCTTTTTTCATGCTATTAGATGGAGACAAATTATGGAACTTTATTTTGAAAATAGTTCCAAAACAGCGTCGTAATAGATTTACCAATATAATTAGAAAGTCTTTTCTGGGATTTTTTAGAGGTCAGTTACTATTAAGCGCATTTTTAACAATTTCAACATTTCTAGTATTTTTACTATTAAAAGTACCTTTTGCTTTGATATTGTCAATAATAGTCGGAATTGTTGATATTATTCCTGGTATAGGAGCAACATTAGGAGTAAGCACAGTTACTCTATTCGTATTGTCTCAAGGTGTTTGGTTAGCAGTCAAAGTATTAATAGCTTGTATTGTCCTCCAGCAGATACAAGACAACTTGATTGCGCCCAGAATTATGCAAGGCGCGCTGAATCTTAATCCTGTAGTGGTGTTTTTTGCTTTACTAGTAGGGGCTAAAGTAGCAGGATTATTAGGTGTTTTTATATCTATTCCCATCGCTGGAGTAATTGTGTCTTTATTTGAAATAGATGAAATGAAATCTGAAGTTTAGTTATTGGTCATTTGTCAGGAACTCGGAACTAGTGAATAATGTAAAAATAGCCATTTACAAATAATTGGGAAGTAATGTCGGATTTAAGAGCGGAATTAACAGAAATTTTGGATGAGGCAGAGTGGGAATGGTTAATTCCTCATGTACAACGAGATGCAGTAATTTTGGTGGCGCTTGAGCTAGACTTGGTGGATGTAGGAGTAGCGATCGCCAGTGATAACATTCCATCAGTGGAACAGTGGATTGATAAACAATTAATTACCAAACCCACAACAGTACAAGTGGGAGAATGGAATGGCGATCGCAGTAAGCGATTTAATACTCTCATCGTTCAACCTTACGTTCTAGCCCAAGAAATAGTTGCTGCCTAATTCGTTTATGTGTTTTTTGATGGCAGTTGGTGTTGGGATATTTTCTCAGAAAAGATAGTCTAATGTGTCAGTTATTACTTGGCTATAGTCACGGACTATCTGGCTGATTGAATTAAAGCAAAATTTTCTCCTTTAAGATTTATCCATCTAGGAGCTAGAATTGTTACCATAATTTCAGATTAGATGTTGAAACCTTGATCCAATCTGAAACCTTAGAATTATTAGAATGGCATCGCCTGTGCCAGCACCTTGCCACCTTTGCCGCAACTAAGCTGGGGGCGACAGCTGCGCGTCATCTGAAAATACCTGATTCTCAGACCCAAAGCGAACTGTTGTTAGAGCAAACCAAAGAAATCTACCAACTGGAAAGTCGCCTAACCACGGGACTGTCATTTGAAGGAATTCAAGATATTGGCGATTCCTTAGAACGAGCAGAACGCAGTGGAGTTTTGGCTGGAGAAGAACTGTTAGCGATCGCTACCACCCTCGCTGGTGCCAGAAATTTGCGCCGTGTCATCGACAATCAAGAAGATTTGCCGATATTGACTGATTTGGTTGCCGATTTGCGGACTTATCCCGAACTAGAACAGGAAATTCATCGCTGTATTGATGAACGGGCCCAGGTAACTGACCGCGCGAGTCAAAAACTGGGAGAAATTCGCACAGACTTGCGGCGAGTACGCAGCCAAATTACTCAAAAGCTGCAAAATATCTTACAGGCAAAATCTGGTGCAGTTCAAGAACAGCTGATTACGCAACGGGGCGATCGCTTTGTTATCCCTGTAAAAGCACCGCAAAAAGACGCCATTCCCGGTATAGTTCACGATACCTCTACCAGTGGTGCCACCCTGTATGTGGAACCGAATTCAGTAGTACCTCTAGGCAACCAACTGCGGCAAATTATCAGAAGAGAGCAAGCCGAAGAAGAAACGATTCGCCGTGTTTTGACGGAACAAGTAGCCGCAGTCAAACCAGATTTAGAGAGGTTGTTAGCGATCGCTACTACTTTGGATCTGGCAACCGCTAGATCGCGATATAGTTTCTGGCTAGGAGCAAACCCCCCGCGATTTATCCAGCGCGAAGACAGGGAAATGATTACCTTGCGGAACTTGCGACATCCTCTGTTAGTGTGGCAACAACAGCACGAACAAGGGCAACCAGTAATTCCTGTAGATTTATTGATTAGTCCGCAAATTCGGGTAGTGACAATTACCGGGCCCAATACTGGCGGTAAAACTGTAACCTTAAAAACCTTGGGGTTAGCAGCATTAATGGCCAAAGTGGGTTTATTTGTCCCCGCCCGCGAACCAGTAGAAATACCTTGGTTTGATAAAGTGCTGGCAGATATTGGCGATGAACAATCCTTACAGCAGAGTTTATCCACATTCTCTGGACACATCCGCCGAATTAGTCGGATTTTGGAAGCATTGGGAACTGGGGAAGCAGAGGAAGATGAAAAAGATTCCAATGCCCCATGCCCTATGCCCAATTCCCTAGTTTTACTTGATGAAGTCGGTGCAGGAACCGATCCAGTAGAAGGTAGTGCTTTAGCGATCGCCTTGTTGCAATATCTCGCCAACCATTCCCAGCTAACGATCGCTACCACTCACTTCGGGGAACTAAAAGCCCTGAAATACGAAGACGATCGGTTTGAAAATGCCTCTGTAGAATTTGACGAAAGTACTCTGTCGCCTACTTACCGTCTGCTGTGGGGCATCCCCGGACGTTCTAACGCTCTAACAATTGCCCTGCGCTTGGGATTAAAACCAGAAGTGGTACAACAGGCAAAAACCCAAGTCGGAGAAGCCACAGATGAAGTTAACCAGGTGATTGCTGGCTTAGAAGCGCAACGCCGCCGCCAGGAAACCAAAGCTGCGGAAGCCCAAGTTTTGTTGCAGCAAGCGGAACGTTTATATAAAGAAGTATCTGCAAAAGCCGCAAGTTTGGAGGAAAGGGAAAGCAGTTTGCGGGCTTCACAGGAAATAGCAGTGCAACAAGCGATCGCTCAAGCAAAAGGTGAAATTGCCCAAGTTATCCGCCGTTTGCAGAAAGGTACGCCCACAGCCCAAGAGGCGCAGCAAGCAACCAATGCTTTAAATCAAATTGGCCAGCAATATCAGCCAGCAACGCCAGCAAAACCAAAAGTTGGGTTTATGCCCAAAGTAGGCGATCGCATCCGCGTTCCCAAATTGGGACAGATAGCAGAAGTGATCGCTGCTCCTGATGAAGATGGCGAGTTAAGCGTTCGCTTTGGGCTAATGAAGATGAACGTGAAGTTGCAAGATGTTGAATCTCTAGATGGTCAAAAACCCGAACCAGTTGTTAAAGCCAAACCAGCCCCAGCAGCAGTAACCCCCCCACCGCCAGCTGTCCCAGAAATTCGGACTTCCAAAAATACCATCGATTTGCGTGGAAAACGAGTAGCTGATGCCGAATACATTTTAGATAAAGCTATTTCGGAAGCTATAGGCCCACTCTGGATTATTCACGGGTACGGCACTGGGAAACTGCGACAAGGAGTTCACGCATTTTTGCAACAGCATCCCAGAGTGAACAACTACGAACCAGCAGAACAAGCAGATGGCGGCAGTGGTGTTACTGTTGCTTATATCAAATAAAGTTCACTTGCAAATGGTAATCCTTACAATATTTACAGAAAACACCAATTAACATTTACTGTTTGCAAGTCTCTTTATTAAAAATTTGTTACGACTAGCTACTTCTTGTGTATTTCCCATTTTTACTCTTACTTGTAAAATTGGACATTACTAGATAGATGACACTTTTGCCAGTAATATGCAAAATATTGAATCCGATTCTGTAACTGCTACGACTTTACCAAAACCACTGATTTATGATTTCATCATCAAAATAAAGGATGAAAATATTGAAATCTATAGCAATTCTTGGCGGTTTCTACGTAATTTCCATACCATAAAATAAGATGAACTAACTAGCAATAAACCTGAAATTGATGGTTCTGGAACTTTGGTAATTACTAACGAGAGGTTATCAGCATAGCCATCATTCACTTGCCCACGGACATAATTCATATCCAGAGCAACATTAATTTGTCTTGCACCAACGGGAACAAAACCCTTTGTAGACTGGAATAATAAACCTGTAGTGTTATCTCTTTCGTCTGGAGTGGGCGAAGTAATGAATGCTGTATTTAAAGATTGACCATTTTGATTTATAAAATTAATATTCAATTTCACATTATCTAAATCAGTGTCGTAGCCACCTAACCAGGCGCTCAAATCGTATTCTCCTTGACCAGCATCAATTATAGAGGCAAGGTTAGGTATATCAATTACTTGAGAAGCACTTGATGAGCCTCTATTAGCACCACCAAAAAATAGATTTTTTCCACGTAAACTTGGGCCTGCACTATTAACATCAGGAAGTCCACTAACAGCAACTATATTACCCAAAGGATTAGTAAATTCAAAACCTGTTGCTCCATATTTCAGTACACTAAAACTATTAATTGGAATCCAACCAGGGATAACGGGGATATCAGTTCCAACAGCATTACCAATGGGATCTCCTTGCCCTTGTTCTGCATCCCCATTAACAATAAGATTTTGACCGAGGGTCGCTGCATGGATAGGGTTAGTAAGCAGAATACTCGATGAAATTCCTGCTATTAGAGTTATACTTGCCTTTGCTATTTTTTGAGAGAAAAAAAGAAATGTATTGAGCTTATTCATATTTTACTTCGTTAGTAAATGTACTATCAGATTGATTTATAACAAGACAAATTTAGTAATTTATCTACCTATATTAGTCTAATTTTATTAATTGCTTTTTGACCAATACTTGTTTTTTATTGAGGATAAAAGCTACACCTATCGCTAGCAAAATTCCATCCGCACCTTGATGTTCGGGAACAGAAGCAGAGGGAGCGATAAATCCATACTTTGCTAAAATTTCTTGCCCTTCTTGTAACAAAATATATTTAGCTAATTTTTCACCATCAGGATCGGCATCTTTCAGTGTAGTTAGTCCATAATTAGCTTTCGTTGCCAAATAGTCGGGTAACTCTACTATTTGCAGATTGTCACCACCTTTTGTTGCTTGGGCAGTCTTGCCACTAGTGTAATAAGCTAAAAAGATATTTGCCTGCTTTGTTTCTTCTAAAAAGTAGACTAAATTATTTTTGCCATTAGGAACTATAGGAGCATTAGGATTACCACCTACTAATTGCAAGGCTTTATCCTTCAGAATTTGAGAATTACCAGGTTTAATCCGATTAGCCTTATCAAATATCTCCCATGCATAGTCACCAGATGGATCTGCTACAGGCGTCGAAGTTCCTAACTTGATTTCAGGTTTTAATAAAAAGTTTAACAAATTATCTGATGTGATACCAAGTCCCGATCTGACAACAGCAATCATGCGGTTGCTGGTGAAATTTACTACAGGTTCACTTAAACCTTCTTCAAACAATTTTTGAGGGTTATTAATATCTGCACTGGCAAAAACATCTGCGGATTTTCCAGTTTTGGATAATTCTTGTTCTATAAGTTCTCGTGTTAACCCAGACGGGCCAAATCGCGTTTCGACTGGAATCCCATATTTTTCGTTAAAAGATTCAGCTACTTCTGTGAGACTATCGCGCAAACTTCCAGCACCGTACAGCTTAACTGCAAATGCCTGAGTTGGCAGAGTCACACCGACAGCACAAGCTATCAGTGAAAAGGCAAAAAAATGCTTTTTCATAGTTGTTATATTATTGGGTTGCTATTTCTACTGAGTGAATTATCTGTAACCCATACTGAAGCATGGGTTTTGGTAAATATTTAAACTATTACCTCTGCCCATCAACTTTATAAATGAGTTCTGATATGTGCGTGGTTTGTGGTTAGAGTTATAGTACCAACTTAGTTGGAATAAATCAATCGCCAACATCTTCAAATGCTGACTTTATCAAATTTTTAAGTTTGTCATCGGTTTTATTTATGGAGGCGTCAATCGTCCTGATGTTGCCCAGCCTATACTGAAATAACAGGCTGCACACAAATAAAACTCAGTTAGGGTAATGTCCAGCAGCAAAAAGTGCCTTTAGCAAATAGGAAAAAGATTTGTATAGTAATTATGTATATATTAAGACCAAGTAATAAATATCAAGAAATTTCAAAATTTAAAAATGCAAACAAATTAGGAGGTATTCTACATAATTACTTAGCGATCGCTAGCGGTTAGCATTCAAAACAATAATTTATTTATACTTTGATACGGAGCTAACAGCGAAAGTCGGGTAAACCTCAATTAGAATTGATAATTTTTTACTTTGTCGAAAATAAATTTTCATCTAGAGTAAGACAAAGATACCTACTGTTTACCACATATAAAAGCTAGCTGAAGCCTCCGGCTCATAGCTATCTATGGGAAACCAAGCTTGATTCTTAAGAGTCTGGTTTCAAAATGGGTAACAGCAACATCCCCTATCAGCTCGATCACCTATGCTAAAAGTTATGCACTCGGCCGCCAACTCAGCCACTCCAAATTCCCAGTGGGAGGATTTAATCAAGCTTCCAGCCCCAAACACAGTTCAATGGGACAATATCAAAACCCAATTAGACTTGGTGCTGTTAGCGCTAGAAACCTTAACTGGGATTGGTTCAGAGGCAATGCTTTCGGCGGCAACCGATCTGAATTTAGAGTCAAGAGTGCCAGACCGCGTAGCTTTATGGCGATTGCGCCAATCAAATCCTCTACGCAAAGGTCAAGGAGGGCGAAAAAAGCTAGATGTCGAAGAAGCGCGATCGCTTGTTTTGATCGTCTGCTACCTAGCCAAACAGCACCAGGAATTGATTCGCCGCGCTGTCGGTCTGTTAGAACAAATGGCAGAAAATAACCGGGAACCTCACCAGGCTGCTTTACTTGGAGACTATATTGATGCTTTTTGCAACACCTACCAAGAGCGGATGGAAGAGGACGAGCAAATCTCAACGGATTTACTAACTAACCTGGCCCTAAAACTGCTTGTAGATTTACTTTTTTATAGCGCTCCTGGTGGGCATCGCCGTCTCTGGCTAGCACTTATAGACCGTTCAACAAAATTTTAAATTTTAGATTTGAAATTCCTCAACCAAAATTCGTTTTCAAAAGTTTGCTAGGTAAGGATTCCTTTTTGATGGTCATTAGTTCTTGAGCGATGCACTATCAACAATGCTTCCTCCTTGCACGCCAGTTTGCATAACAGAAGGAACCTCACAAATTTCTGAGTGGAAGAATCCACCGTTCCAACTTTTCTTTGCAAGCAAGCAACTGGCTCAATTTTTGCAAAATCCCAATATAGTCTTCTTCGTAGTTCCTGTCATGCCTCTATCAAATTCAGTTATTCGTTGCTACACACCACCGACTTGCACGCTAGAAGTATTCGCGCAAAGCTCACCTCTGTCTCGTTGGATGGGGAAAACTGTCCTCAAACATCTGAGTTTTGAGCTACGTTTTGACGATCCTCGACTCCCAGAAGAACAAAGAGTTCCAATTCGGGGCGATCGCGAGCAACTTGAGGCTTTATGTGATGCCGTCACTAACTATGTACAGCAATTCCTTCAACAGTCTCCAGAAAGCTTTTGGGTGAGTTTCCCCAGTACCCAGGAGTCAAGCACAGCACTGGACGATCCGGAATTAAAGTCTTCAACAAAAACATTAAATGCTTTTAGTAACCAGATTCCAGGAGCAAATATCTACTTAGAACCAAGTAGCTATTTAACTCACAACCTATTTCTTGGTTCTCTGGCCAACTATTCATCCGGCCCCGTAATTAAACTCAGTTTGCTACAACTATTCGACTTGGCAAGTGCTTTAGATGAATACTCGACTGATGTCATGGCACTCCCAACTCTCAACAACACGAGTTCGACTCTGAGGTTCCCTGCTTGGGCACCTGTTGCCGCAGTATTAGTATTAGGTGTAGGTTTTTTACCAGTTACTTGGCAATATGCTAACAATATTAGAGAAAAGCAACAGCAGACAGCCAAAACATCAAATTCAGAAGCAGTAAAGACTGCTCTAGAACCTTCATCTTCACTAAACTTTCCCACCCCTGAACCTGGGCTAACCCCTCCATCAAATAATTTGCTAGGTTCTACCCCTCCACTTTCCACATCCACTTTACCTCAAGCACCTCTAACAGCCCCTAGTTCTAGTAGTTTCTCTCCACCGCCACCAAATACGTTGACAATACCTCAAGGGACGACTGCAACCCTTCCTAGTAATCGAGCGAGCGCACCATCCAAGAAAATCCCAGGTCAGGAAATTGCCATATTACCAAATCTTGGACAGAATCCAACCGGGTCAAGTCCCCAAGGCGGTGCTATCCCTCAACTGCGGAATTTGCCACCCAGACTGTCTTCTAATGCCAATAGCTTACCAACTAATATCTCACCAGTCCTCCCTCCATCTCTTGACACCATACCCAATAAGAATCGTGTCAATACCCCAGCCCAACCCTCTCCACTAACTTCACAACAGCTAGACGAAACAATTAGTTCTTTACAGCAATCTTCTGCTGGAGAGAAGCCTACTTCACAACTTCCTTCCTCTAGAACTGCTGCTAATAATCCATTTATCGATCAATTAGGGGACGCAGGTAAAAACCCCACATCTCGAGAAGTAGCTACTGGCACATTATTTGACACACCGCAAGTAGCAGAAGCTAGACAATACCTAACAAAGCGTTGGCAACCACCTACTGGACTGGGACAAACATTAGAGTACAGTTTGATAGTTGGTGTTGACGGCACAATTGAACGAATTTTCCCCCTTAATAAGGCAGCAAGAGAATTCGTTGATAATGCTGGGATGCCAGAAGTTGGCAAACCTTTTGTTTCCGCTAATAAAAATGGACAAAATGTCAGAATTCGAGTTGTTCTCAGTCCTGATGGCAAAGTACAGACTTTTCCAGATGAATAACTAAACTCATCCTTTTAATGCCACTTGTAAAACTGGTACAAATCTTGTGCCAGTTTCTACTGACTACATAGGTTAAACGAGGCAAAAGTAGAAAAATTACTTTCACAACACGATCCTCTCAATTTCAAATGAAGAGAGTTAGCTCTTACAGGGAATTCAAAATTATCCTGACATCAGAAATTAACTACATAACGAAAAACAAAAGGACTGGTAAATCCAGTCCTTTATTATATCGATTTAACGTTTTTATCTTAATAACGGGATTTTTTGGTTTTTAACTTTTGCTTTTTACGCCGACGTTCGCTAGCAACAATTGCCTGTTCTACAGGATAACCCACTAAAGGAATTACCTGATATTTGCGCTCGTCTTCTAATTTTTTCAGTTCAGTGTAATCAACCCAATGAATGCAATCAACCGGACAAGTGTCAATTGCTTCTTGAATAATTTCCTCAGCGTCCCCATCTTGCCGAACCACGCGCGATCGCCCGTAATCTGGTTCAATATAAAAGGTGTTACGCGCAACATGAGCGCAATGCTTGCAACCAATACAGGTGATTTCGTCAACATAAACACCATTTTGGCGTAGCATACCACCCAATTCCGGTTCTAAACCAGAACGTTCTGGGGCATCCCGTAAAAAACCCCCTAATTCTGGTTCCAAACCGGAACGGTTATCTTCTTGTTCTTCCAGTGACGGCAGAAAATCAGCCATTACGCACTCCAGCGCTGTACTACCAGGCGAATTGAACCATCTTCATTTTTTTGTTGTTCAGAAACTTGAAAACCAACACGAGCAGTTTCTTTCAGAACTGTTTGATAAGCATAGCGCTGTGTTACTTGGCGCAAAAATCCATCTACAGACAAATCTTGTTGCCAATATTGCAAGTCAGCCACCAATTCATATTCCTTGCCATTCCATCTAAAGCCGATGTCATAGCCATTTTCCTGCTCAATACTAACTTCTGCAGGATGGGTTTGACCGCGATAGCCACGGACTTCGCGCGGGCCGGGTTTCCAGTCTACGCCCAATTCAGTCAAAGCATCTTTCAAAGAATCAAGGTTACGGATTTGAGTCTTAATTTGGCTAAAGTGTGACATGGTGGTTGTGAATTAATAACACTAAACTACTGTGAAAACTTACCAATCGCTGTAAGTGGTGTGTGTATTCGCCACATTAGGTTGCTGCACCTTGGCGGCGAAATATTCTGAGGTTGGCTCATGATTAAGTACTTGCCCCAGCTGCGCCTCTATTGCTGCTGTAACTTCAGCGCAAGAATTACCCACAATGCCAGTGACTTTCTCTTGTACCCGACCGTCTGGATAAATTATGAACTCTAATGTCTCCATTCTTTTGGCCAACCAGGATAAGTACGCTTAAATTCTACTGCCTTAGCAGAAGGCTACAAATATAGCCATAGGAACATTTTTACTAGATATAAACTTGCCATTTGTTAACTAATGTTCCATTTTTCAACATATATATCTCAGAATCTTTACAAAACTTATTAATATTATAAGCACACGCATCAGTATTTAGTTAGTTTCTCTTAACCTCATTGATTAGTCAAGGTAACTACTGGAGTAAGCGAAGTAAGCTGCAAAAGTCCTAAGAATAAGCATTAGAGGTAGTATAGGCAGCAAGACAATTCACAAAAATATAAAATTTATTGAAAAACTTTATTCTTAGCATTCGTTCTACCTTATTATTTTCCAGGTAGATTAGATGCAGTGCAGTATAACTCTAAAGTAATATAGTGTGTATACGTAGGTATTGTATTAGGCTTTTAGGTATAGTTACTTTAGTTGGCATTGGCTGTAGAAAGATTTTTAAACGGCGTTCGCTGAAAGCGTTGGCGCAGCCATTGCTATTTTCTGCCATTGGTAAGATTTATCAACCTCGATTCTAGACAGTTAAATATGTACAAATTTGCCCCAGCTTGGGAGAAGGAGCAAATAGTCTTTGGTGCTGCGCGACCTGGATACACTGACAAGAATGTTCAGGATTGGATAGAGTTCATGAAGCGCCAAAATATCAAGCGTGTTTGCTGTCTTCTTGATGAACAACAGCTAGGTTCTTACTCTAATCTTCTAAACATATACAAACAGGAATTTGGGAATAAGCTAATTTGTTGGGCACCAATTGCAGATTTCCATTTATCTGATTTAGAAACCCTCACACAGAAAATACTTCCTTTCTTAATAGAAGCTGAGAAACAAAATGAGAAAGTTGTTGTACACTGTTCCGGTGGAATTGGACGTACTGGACATGTATTAGCGGCATGGCTAGTTAGTGTGCGAGGATTATCAAATCAAGCTGCAATAAATGCTGTCAAAAAAACAGGTAGAAATCCTTATGAAGCTGCGATCGCTGCTATATTTAGAGGTAGAAATCCCTTGACAGTTATAAAAGAACTTAACGCGCTTCTGAATGATTGCCGTCTCTCAGTAAATAAAACATTTTGATGCTATCATCCTGTTTAATCAGTCTATTGACGAGGTAAATTCTATGGCAATGGTTCTTGATAAAGTAGTTCCTTTTGGGAGATCAATGGATGAATATATAAAAATATTCAATTTAAAAAATGCAGATTTAAATAAAAAAATCATTGGGATTGGAGATGGGCCAGCAAGCTTTAATGCAGAACTGACACGTCAGGGTAAAAGTGTAGTCTCTGTTGATCCACTCTACCAATTTTCTGGTGATGAAATATTGCAAAAATTTAATGAAGTGGTAGATAACATCATTAATCAAGTCAAGGCTACAACGAATGATTGGGTATGGAGCTATCATAAATCTCCAGATGATTTGCGACACAATCGAGTGAAAGTTATTCGAGAATTTCTGTCTGATTATGAAACTGGCAAAAAACGCAACAGATACGCAGTCGGTGAATTGCCAAAATTAGCTTATGATAATCAAGAGTTTGATATAGCTCTTTGTTCGCATTTATTATTTTTATATTCAGATCATCTCGATTACGATTTTCACTTAAATTCAGTAGGTGAGATGCTGCGTATTGCTAAAGAAGTCAGAATATTTCCCCTCATAACTTTAATGTGGAAACATTCACAACATTTAGATGAAATAGTAAAATATTACATTTCAATGGGTTATCAAATAGATATTGGAAAGGTTGAATACGAATTCCAGCCTGGTGGAAATAAAATGTTGAAGATAACCAGAGATGTTATATAACTCCTAGCCATAAAGAATTGGTATAACTATCCGGTTTATAGAATTATTAGGCATATTATTCAGCAAACATTTCAGCCAAGGTATCTAAAACTGCTTTTTGTTCATTAGAGTCAATCTGACCTAGCTTTTTGACTAATCGAGTTTTGTCAACTGTACGAATTTGATCTAGAACTATTTGCCCATCCTTACCCTGAAACTCACAAGTGACACGAGTCGGATAAGACTGTCCTTTAGTTGTCATCGGAGCAACAATAATCGTGGCAATATATTTATTTATCTCATCTGGTGAAATTACTACACAAGGTCTTGTCTTCTGAATTTCACTGCCAACCGTTGGGTCGAGGTTAACCAAAAACACATCAAATCGATTGACTACCACTCCCACTCTACATGCTCCCACTCTGTAGCTATGCCATCATCAAGCAGTGCATCGTCGTGTTGCTTCGCCATTCTTGAAAATGCTTCATCCCACCCCTGACGCGATTGAGAAGCAGCACGGACAATTAGGTGACAATCTTGAATTTCAATTTCCACCTCTTCACCAATACCACTTTGTTCTAGCAGAAGTTTAGGAATGCGGATACCTTGAGAATTCCCAATTTTAACAATACGGGTTCTAATTGCTGTCCCCATAAGGATATTTATCCTTGATTGTAATTACATTGTGATTACTAATCGGGCTTTTGTCAACAAGCGCTCAATTTTTCAATAATTTTTAATGCGATCGCTCACTACAACAATATACAATAAGCAATCGCTAGATTCTATATATTGTCTAGTACGCGATCTTGCTGCCTCAAGTCATAAATTTGACTTATTGATTTCTTTATATGTTTTCAATATACGATCAGCAAGTTGTTTAAATTGTTCTTCAGTACCTATATTAAGAGGAAACAACTTTAGACGATCTATTATATCAAGCGCATTCCCTATCAAAGCTAATTTGATATAACAAAGATATATGAATGCTACTTCACAAGTAATAAAGCCAAAGTTATTTTTATTGCTTCCACTAATCCATAACACGGCAAACTCTATAATTTGGTTTCTATATTTTTCTAAATCTCTTTTGATTTCCTCTAAAGTAGAGAAACCTGAAAAAAATAGGCGTTCGATTATATCCGATTCAACACCTTGATTTTCGTAGAGAGGTACATTTATTTTGGTAGATATAGCTTTACTTATTTGCTTAACTAAAGGTTCTCTTTGTATAAACTCTTTAATTGACTCTATATCAATTCTTACATTGTTCAAATTGTTTTGATTTATACTATCTTCTACCTGACTTTTGTAGTCCTCAATTGAATTACGAAGATGTTTAAATTCCTCATCAGCCACTTCGAGAAGTCCCGCAAGACGGTAAAATCTTCGCTGAATTGGTTGGGGAGGTGAATTTTTGCTTTTGTATCCAAGGTCATGTTCTATCTCAGCCCAGGTATGCTGAAGAATTGAACGAATTTGTATTTCAAAACGAAAATCTGAAACTGAACTATTTTCAGTTAACTGACCTCGAATATCAGATAAATAAGCTACATAATGAAGCGAAAGATAGCCAAATCTATTGGGTTCTAAAACTTTTCTTTTATCAATAGAATTTTGCTCATCTATCTTAAATTCCGATTCAACAACTTTTGCAACTTCATCAACAGTATCAGAATAAAGGGTGATGACTCGAAAACCAACAATATCAGTTATATCTCTTAAATAAGAGTACTTGTTTTTACGCTCTATTTTCTTGCTAAGGCTATCCTTAGATTTTATTCTTGAACTTATAGTATGAATATTTGCTTTATTTGGTTCTAAAAGATCCTTTAAAAGTTCTTTTACCTTTGTTTCAAGTTTATCAAGTATTTTCAGGCTATTATCATACTCATTGAGAATATTGTTTTGCACGTTATCAGTCATGGTTATCCCGTTTAGTGTAGTGAAATGTTATATCTCTGAGCAGCATACTTTCAGACAATATTAGGACTTACGCAAAACTACACAGTGTAAGGGCAATTCATCAATTACCCCTAGCTGAGAATCAGGGTTTCGGCTATTGTTTGCGTAATTACTGAATCTGTCGGTAAGGAAAACTTCCTTTCTTTATGTAAGTGTCAAGATAGTTACCGTGAGAATCCGCACTCATCAATCCAGTGTACAAAGACTCCGATACACCAGAGTACTGATAAACAGAACCTTTCAGGAACTCAACCTCCAAAATTTGTTGTTTTGCATCGTAACCGATAGAAGCAATGTTTGATGATGAAACAGAAGTTCTTTGCATTATCTTTTATCCAAACTATATTAACTTTGTTTACAACGATAATAGCAATATTACTCTACAGGTATTAGTAATATCACTGATATAGTAGCCACAACCCAAAACTCAGGGAGTATTTGCGCTGTCAGTAAACATTCCTCTCCCTGTGCAAGTATCGGAGTCCTGGGTTTTGGCGGACTAGGACAAGCAGCAACCAAGGTACTTACCCTGCTAATGATTTAAATAGTGACTGCAAATTTACCTGATTATCACTTGGCAATGCCAAGCTGCTTAGAATAGTAGTGATAGAGAGAATTATAATTATGAGCATCGTCATTTCTAATGAAATATTAACCGCAACTCGGATGACTGAAGGCGAAATGAAGCAGGAAATTGCAGTGATGCTCTTTCAAAAAGAAAAGTTAACCCTTGCTCAAGCCAGTCGGTTTGCAGGGATAAACCGTATAGCATTTCAGCATCTACTCGCAAGTCGTCAAATTTCAGTGCATTATGGGGTCGAGGATTTTGAACAAGATATAGAAAACTTGCGGGCGATGGGTAGACTGTGATCGTTGTCAGTGATACTTCACCCATTAATAACCTCGCCGCCATTAACCATCTTCATTTACTACAACAGCTTTATGGAACAGTCCTAATTCCTGAAGCTGTCTACCGAGAACTGACTGATCCTAACTTTCCAGTTGCGGGTGCAATTGAAGTCCAAACTTTTATCTGGATTCAAACTTGTCCAGTTCAAGATCGAGCATTGGTTGAAGCACTCAGCAATGAACTGGATATTGGTGAAGCTGAAGCGATCGCTCTTGCGCTGGAAACGAAAGCAGAGCAAGTTTTGATTGATGAACGTCGTGGCCGCATGATTGCAGCTAGGCTAAATCTTGGTTACACAGGGATTTTAGGGATTTTGGTTGAAGCTAAAAGCCAAAGGCTGATTTCTGCTGTGAAACCTTTGTTAGATGCTTTGATTAACCAAGCAGGATTCTGGGTAGCAGAACCTTTATACAAGAGGGTTTTGCAGCTAGTTGATGAAAATTAAATGTGGCATAGACTTTATAACTGAGCAGCAGTAGGCATTCTAAAAATTTTTTCACCTATTAACTCTCTTAGCAAGTGTTTGCGGTTAGTTTTTCAGTAATACTTCCCCTATCAATAACTTCGCCGCCACTATACTGAGTTTCCTTTTACTCTGATTCAAATTTCCGCCAGAAGTCTATTGACTTCTGGTAAATCTCTTGAGAAGCTAATAGTTAGATTTACTAATTAATAGAAGTGCATCAAACTTGTGACAATACTGACAGGAAAAATAAATCGATCGCAACCTCAAGAAGAACCAAAACGGTTGATTTTGGAAACTCAGGGACTCACACGCCGTTTTGGGAAGTTCACCGCAGTTAATAACCTGAGCATATCTGTGGAACAGGGCGAAGTATTTGGACTGCTTGGCCCCAATGGCGCAGGGAAAAGTACAGTTCTTAAGATGTTGACAACCTTACTGCCTATCAGTGCAGGGAAAGCAACCTTAGCTGGCTATGACGTGGCTCGTCAATCTAATCCTGTGAGACGGGCTATAGGCTATGTACCCCAGGCGCTCTCTGCTGATGGTAGCCTCACGGGTTACGAAAATCTCTTAATCTTCGCCAAGCTGTATGGAATACCTGCCAAAGGACGCGATCGCCGCATCTATGAAATTCTAGAATACATGGGTTTGCAAGATGCGGCGAAACGCTTGGTACGAAACTACTCTGGTGGGATGATCCGTAAGCTGGAAATTGGCATATCAGTTCTACATCAACCCCAAATTTTGTTTCTTGATGAGCCGACTGTCGGACTAGATCCCATCGCTCGAACTCAAGTATGGCAGCTTGTACTACAACTCTGTGCTGATTACGGCACAACTATATTTTTAACAACCCACTTTTTAGAAGAAGCGGATAACTTATGTAACCGAGTAGCGATTATGCAGCAAGGTGAAGTCGTTACCACAGGTAGACCAAGCGACTTAAAAGCTTCTTTAAATAACCCAAATGCAACTTTGGATGATGTCTTTATTTACTATACAGGCGACCAGTTAACATCAGGAGTGAACTACCGTGACACAGCAAGAACCAGACGTACTGCTCAACGATTGGGTTAAATCACCACCCACTGTCCGAGTAGATTTGATCTCTGCAATTAAAGAGCTAGTTACGAAAACCCTGGCGATCGCAGAATTAGAAATACGTAAACTCCGCCACGATCCCACTGATTTAGTCGTTCGGGCTGTGCAACCAGCCTTATGGCTGCTAATTTTTGGGCAAGTTTTCGCCCGAACTCGCGCGATTCCAACAGGAAACTTACCCTATTTAGACTTCATTTCTGCTGGTATTTTGGCTCAGAGTATTCTGTTTGTGGCAATTTTCAGTGGCGGAATGACCCTAATCTGGGAGCGAGATTTAGGGATTGTACATAAATTTTTAGCTAGTCCTACACCCCGTGTAGCGATGGTGTTGGGCAAAGGTCTAGCATGTGGGGTACGGTGCTTATCTCAGGTAATATTCATTTACGGATTGTCATTTTTATTAGGTGTCAAACTAAATTTTCATCCCCTAGCTATTCTCCAAGTACTGCTGCTAGTCATAATGGGGGCGGGAACATTTTGTATTTTTTCATTAATTATTGGCTGTTTGGTGAAAAGCCGAGAAAGGATGACGGGTATTGGACAATTGTTAACCATGCCGTTATTTTTTGCTAGCAATGCCATCTATCCGATCTCGTTGATGCCCAGTTGGTTAAAATTCATTTCCCATTTAAATCCGTTGACTTATCTGGTTGACGGGTTACGTAGCACCATGCTGTTGAATGGCACTAGCATCTATGGCTTTGGTCTGGATTGTACAATTCTCTTATTCACATTAATAATTTTGGCCATTCTAGGTGGAAAACTTTATCCACGGGTGGCCATGTAACTAGGAGAACAACAAGCCCATGACCTTGGATAAACCTAATCAAGGTGCAACTTCCGAAGAATGTGCCGCTAGAGTAATGGAAACAGTTCCATTGGTGATGCGGTTTATCCGAGCGGATATGCGTGCCCATAGTGCCGCTTTTTTATCTATACCTCAATTGCGATCGCTAGCATTTATCAACCGTAATCCTGGTGCTTCATTATCTGACTTAGCAGAGCATTTAGGTGTCACCTCTGCCACGGCATCAGCAACCATAGAACGCTTGGTACAACGCGACTTCGTGAAACGGATTGCTCATCCTCAAGAGCGGCGGCGGGTGCTGCTCAATTTAACTGAAGATGGAAAACACCATCTCAAGCAATCCCAAGATCAAACTCGTGCTCATATTACCGATCTGCTCAAAGGTCTTTCAGAAGACCAAATTTCCAACATTGAAGAAGGCTTAACTCTACTAAAAAATGTCTTCGAGAAAACAGAACTCAAAGCCCCATAACTTTGAGGTTGCACAACACGATCCCTTTGCAGCCTTTAAGTTTCGAGACTATCGGCTATTTACCATTGGACGGCTGGTGCTGTTCGTGGGGTCGCAAATGCAAACTGTAGCCATCGGCTGGGAACTCTATGAGCGGACTAACTCAGCGATCGCTTTAGGCGGTGTAGGACTGGCGCAAGTCCTACCGATGATTATTCTCACCTTAATTGCCGGAGATGTTGCCGATCGCCGCGATCGCAAAGTGACCATGTTACTCTCGGTAATGTTGCTAGCCCTCTGCTCCCTAGCTTTAGGGGTACTTTCTTATACTAAAGGTGCAATTTTTCTAATTTACGCCTGTTTAGTATTTACAGGTGTAGCGAGGGCATTCCTCAAACCAGCCAGTGATGCTTTGATGTGGCAATTGATACCTGTCACTGCTTTTACCAATGCAGCCACATGGAATAGTAGTAGCTTTCAATTGGCTGCTGTTATCGGCCCAGCCTTCGGAGGATTTGGGATTGCGCTATTGGGAAGTGCTACAGGGGTTTATGTGTTAGCAGCGATCGCAGCTTTACTGTGTTTTATTTTAACGCTGGCGATCAAACAGCAAAAAGTCACCCGCGCAACTGAGCCAATTTCATTTAAAGCACTTGCAGCTGGTGCTAAGTTTGTTTGGCAGAATCAGTTGATTTTAGCAGCGATTACATTAGATATGTTTGCTGTATTGTTGGGTGGTGCGATCGCGCTCCTCCCCATTTTTGCCAAAGATATTTTACACGTGGGGCCAGTGGAATTAGGATATCTCCAAGCAGCCCATTCCATCGGTGCTTTGACTATGGCGATTACCCTGGCATATTTACCACCGTTACGCAAAGCAGGCCCAGCCTTATTGTGGTCAGTGGTTGGCTTTGGGGTTGTCACAATTATCTTTGGGCTTTCTCGTTCCTTTTGGCTATCTATGTTGATGCTGATCCTTGGTGGCGCACTAGATAGTATTAGCGTTGTGATTCGCCATACATTAGTTCAAATCAGAACACCGGATCATTTGCGTGGTCGAGTTGCTGCTATTAATAGCGTGTTTATTAGTGCTTCAAATGAATTAGGCGGCTTTGAGTCCGGCTTGACTGCGGCTTTATTTGGCCCAGTGATTTCTGTTGTGGGTGGTGGAATTGGCACAATTTTAGTAGTGATTGCTACAGCTATGATTTGGCCAGGAATTCGTAAGTTAGGAGCTTTGCAAGAGTATAAATAAATTTAAAATGGCAGTATTAGATGATGGAGTTATATCCACTACTAAGTCTTCCATAGATAATAAAAATCCCATCCTATGTAAAAGCTACAAAATTATAATTGTTATCTTTTGCTAGGATGGGATTTTTGTTTAGTGAAAGTTGCACATCACATAATTAAAAGATAGATCAACCCAGACTTTTGGAATTATGTATAACTTGAATTTGCCCTTCAAGTTATACAATTGCCACTAAGCAGTTGGGCCACCACCACCAAAACTTGGTACACTGCCTCCAGTTGGAATACCATACTTAGAAGGGTCGAAGCTATCAGCCGTTGGAATACCATACTTAGAAGGGTCGAAGCTATCAGTCGTTGGGATGCCAGCGCTACCTAAACTAAAACTGCCTTCTTTTGGAATACCATACTTAGCAGGATCAAAGCTGCCTTCTTTGGGAATTCCATACTTATCAAAATCGAAGCTGTCAGCCGTTGGGATGCCATACTTAGCAGGATCGAAACTGCCTTCTTTGGGAATTCCATACTTATCAAAATCGAAGCTGTCAGCCGTTGGGATGCCAAAAGCGCCTCCAGATGCGAAAGGATCGCTGGGGTTGCTAGCCTGATCACCACTATTAACGGTATTACCAAAAACAGAATTTGAATCAGATGCCATTAGAGTTAATTCTCCTATTAGGACATAAATTTGGCTTCATTAATCAATATCACAAAGCAGAATTAAGCTTCATCTGTAGCTTTTTTATTGTTTTTTTAATTTCTAATCTTGAGCTTTTCGGACTAAATTACAGAGTTTTTTTAGGAAATTTACTAACTCCAAAAAACACTTGTAATTAATGCTATTTACCTAAAAAATATATAAAAACTTACCGTTCTATGCAATGAAAAATCTTTAGATGCTTATGTCAAATCTTTAGATACTTTTTCTATTGCAATTTGCAGGATAAACTCATTTAAATTTGTATAGATCGGACTTGACAAATTGGCTTCATGAGTAGAGAGACTATAATGCTGTATTTAAAAATTTCAAATAACAGATTGCTCGTATACTTGAAAAATTATCTAAAGTGGGAGGGCAACAAAGCTGTTCCTGGCTTGCTAGGTGCAGCGTCTCGCTCAGAAGAATACAAAGAGACAAGCTACTACGTAGCTTTCATCGGGAATAAAAGGAAGAGATAAGTTAAGAATTATTCGGCGCCAGTTTAGAGACAGTTAGTATTATTAGTTACTATAATTGCCTTGCAGGTGTCTGAGATTAGCTCAAAGTATTTGACTATAATAGTAGATATAAACCTTGTTTCTAAGCCTCAAATTTGAATAAATGCTATAGATTGTTTTTATAGGTGAGCATTATGAACAACAACCTTCCATTAAATCCTAGAAAAGGTTTTAACTTAGCCAAAACTTCAATGAATAAGGAGTCGCCTTTTGTAGAAAATGATGGATTGCTATTGTATAAAGATGGGTGCAAGACTCCAGAATTTCTCAACTCATCATTTTGCATACATCTCTTTGGTGAACGAGTTATTGTAGATCACTATGTACTGTTGTTTCCTGATTCAGAAGCTCTTACAGACTATGCTAAAGCTCTGATTAACTATGATGCCAAAATTACTGAAGGGCCAGGAAAATGGCCTGATGATTTTTGTCCTGAGCAAAACCTATTGCCTGAAGATGCTAGTATGTACTTTCTCTCAGCCTTAATGCCGTCAGGCATGATTTTGGTACTGCTTGCGCCTAACGCACCAGATGAACAGATTGCTAGCTTATTCCAACGGCAAGGTTTTAATACTGTCCATCACGTTGCAATTCTTGTTGATGATATCTATACAGCAGCAGAAGTATGGCAGAAGAAAGGTTTTATTCCTCTGTCTTTAACACCTCAAGAAGATGATTCCTTGTGCCAATGGTTTTTCCGCAATTGGGCAGGGCAAATTATAGAGCTAATCTGTCGGCGATGTATGGGCAAAGAGACTTTTTCCTGTGAGAATATTGCTGGTTTACGGCTTTCAGAATTGGCAGCCTAAATTTATAATTAGTAATTAGTAATTAGTAATTAGTAATTCGTAACTATTTGGTCAAGTATGCTTCGTGCTACGGTGGTTAGCAGCTTGTAATAATAGAGATTCTGCAAAAGCGATCGCATCAGTTGCAGATTTACCACCAGCCAACTGCGCTAGTTCTTCCCGACGGGTGTTTAAATTATCCAAGGTAGTAACTCTAACAACGGTACGCTGTTCGTCATTATCATTGTTGGCTTTTTTACCTTTACCTTGATTGATAGTTTGCTTATCTACCCGAAAATGCCGATCGGCCATTGCCGCAACTAAAGGTTGATGGGTAACACATAACACCTGGTTGCGTTG
The DNA here is from genome assembly GCF_034530775.1 of Nostoc sp. DedSLP04. Lineage (NCBI taxonomy): Bacteria > Bacillati > Cyanobacteriota > Cyanophyceae > Nostocales > Nostocaceae > Nostoc > Nostoc sp. DedSLP04. Next base: position 39,440 of record NZ_JAVRCL010000037.1, read on the forward strand.
ACTTAGCTGGTATAATTTTTCCGCGATCGCTTGGGCTACCCTTCCCGAAACCCCGACATCAATTTCATCAAATACCATTGTCCCAACTACGTCAACCTGAGAAAAACAAGCTTTCAGCGCCAGTAAAAAACGGCTCATTTCACCACCAGAGGCAACTTCTGTTAAAGGTTGCAGTGGTTCACCGGGGTTGGAACTAAACATAAAGGTAATTTTATCTGCTCCCATCGCAGTTGGGAAAGCTGGTAATATTTCAACCAGAAATTTCACCTTTTCCATCGCTAGGGGCTTGAGTTCAGCGATCAAACGTGATTCTAAATTAGCCGCCGCCTTACTCCGCAATTGAGTTAACTGATTACTTGCTTGGGTAAGTTTATCAAAACAGGCCTTTTCTTGCTGTTCCAGACTTTCGATAGATTGTTCGCTGTCGTTAAGTTGGGCTAATTCTGCTTGGATACGTTGGTAGTAAGCGATCGCTTCTTGTAGTGTCGGCCCATACTTACGACAAATTTGCTTTAACTCCTGAATCCGTTCTTCCACCTCTTCCAATCGCTGCGGATCGGCTTCTAAACCATCTCCATAAGCATTAATTTGCCTTCCCACTTCCATTACCGCAGCTTGCGCGTCCCGTACCAACTCCAATAGGGGTTGTAGTTGGTTATCGTATTCCACCATGTCATTTAATGTCGCCTCACTGTCTCCCAATAAATCACCTGCGGCGGGAGTTTCATGATCGTTTTGATACAAAGCCTGATAAACCTTGTAACTCATTTGTTGCAAATCGACGACATGATTCAGGCGTTCCCGTTCTTGTCCCAACTGTTCCAATTCATTAGGTTCGCCCAGATTGGCTGCTCCCAATTCCTGCACTTGATAAGTAAGCAAGTCGAGTTGTTGCAATCGTTCCCGTTCCGATGTCCGGCGTTTTTCTAGTGCTAAATGCGCCTGTTGGTAAGCACTGAAGCTTGCGGCGACTTTATGACGTTGCTGCATGAGAGAGTCGCCCCCATACAAATCTAACCAGTCGCGGACTTGGGCAGATTGTCCCACTTGTACAGTTTGACCTTGGGCGGTGATTTCCACCAAGCGATCGCGCATTCCTGCCATGATCTGTCGATTTACCAACACACCATTCACTCGCGATCGACTGCGGACATTACTCGTAGTGGCTGTGATTTCTCGGCTAATGACTACAGAATTTTCATCAAGCAAATCTATTTCTTGTTCGGTCAACCAAGCGGCTAAAGGAGCGTTTGAGGTGAAAGTAGCTTCTACCATCGCCCGACTTGTCCCCGTGCGAATGACTCTACTAGAGACTTTACCGCCCAAAGCAGCATCAATGGCATCTAAGATAATCGATTTTCCAGCGCCGGTTTCACCTGTTAACACATTTAGTCCCGCGCCAAATTCTAATTCCAATTGGTCAATTAGGGCAAAGTTTTCAATTCGCAGGCAAAGCAACATCAAGCCAAATTCTCCATGAGGGCAGATGCCGGATAATTCTAATTTACAGGATAATAAGTCTCATCTCTGAGCAACTAGCAATACCTAATACTATTGAACTAGTATGCCCGTTTAAGTGTAGCAGACTAGTGGGGAGTGGGGAGCAGGGAAAGAAGCAAGGGAGCAGGCTTGCCGTGAGCGTAGTCGAACGAAAGCAGGGAGCAAGGGAGAATTTTCCCCTTTGCCCCCCGCACCCTGCCCCTCTGCCTCTTTCAATGCCCAATACCCAATGCCCCATTCCCAATACCCAATTTCTAAACATATTGTTACAATACTTAATGTGATCGTTCTGACTGGTGGCCTTCTTCATGATTGTTAAGACACTTCCCCCTAGTTCCCGACCGATTCAGGAGGACAGTCGCAACGGCACAAATCGCCGAGGCGACGAATTAAATGTTATTGATGTAGTGCCAGAAGATGGTACATCAACGTTAGTTGTACGCTCACCAAGACTCTTAGCAGCCCAAAAGGTGAGAACAGCAGCCCAACCTGAGACGCTTTACGATCCCGTGGGCATAGCGGCGCATTATCGAAATAGAAAAGTGCAAGTTTTACGGCGGATTTTTGCCGTGTTGGGGCCAACTCTATCCTTTGTGTTTGGATTGTGGTCGGATAGTAAACGGGGAATTGTCGTTAAAAATGACCGCCGCCGAGCCACTCAGCTACGAGTATTGCTGACCCAATTAGGGCCTGCTTACATCAAAATTGGACAAGCTTTATCCACCAGACCGGATCTAGTTCCTCCCGTATACCTAGAAGAATTAACTAAATTACAAGACCAATTACCGCCTTTTCCCAACGAAATTGCTTACCAGTTTATTAAAGAAGAATTAGGCGCACCTCCAGAAGAGGTTTACGCCGAACTTTCGGCACAGCCAATTGCTGCGGCTTCATTGGGGCAAGTGTATAAAGGTAAGCTAAAAACTGGTGAAGAAGTAGCTGTTAAAGTTCAACGCCCCGACTTAAGAGAGGGAATCACCATTGACTTGTATATTTTGCGTAACCTCGCCGCTTGGGTGCAGAAAAAAGTCAAACGGGTAAGAAGTGACTTAGTTGGGATTCTTGATGAATTAGGCGATCGCATTTTTGAAGAGATGGATTACATCCATGAAGGTGAAAATGCCGAGCGATTTTTCGAGTTATATGGTCATATAAAAGACGTATACGTACCGAAAATTTACTGGGAATATACCAATCGTCGCGTCCTGACGATGGAGTGGATTAACGGCACTAAATTAACCCAGACAGAAGAAATTAGTGCCCAAGGGATAGATGCTCGTTATCTCATTGAAGTGGGTGTGCAGTGTTCCCTGCGCCAGCTGCTAGAACATGGATTTTTCCATGCAGATCCCCACCCTGGTAATTTGTTAGCGACAACCGATGGCAAATTAGCTTATCTCGACTTTGGGATGATGAGCGAGATTAAGCCACCACAGCGTTATGGTTTGATAGAAGCGATCGTCCACGTTGTCAACCGCGACTTTGAAGGATTAGCAAAAGACTACGTGAAGTTAGATTTCTTATCACCAGAAACCGATTTAACACCAATTATCCCAGCTTTTGCTAGAGTTTTTGCTGATGCCCAAGGAGCCAGCGTTGCCGAACTCAACATTAAAAGCATCACCGATGAACTATCAGCCTTGATGTATGAGTATCCTTTCCGCGTACCGCCCTACTACGCCTTAATTATTCGTTCCCTGGTGACGCTCGAAGGTATTGCAATATATATAGATCCAAACTTTAAAGTTCTCAGCGAAGCTTATCCCTACGTTTCTAAACGTCTGTTAACAGACCCAGCACCGCAATTAAGAGCATCATTGCAAGATTTGCTATTTAAAGATGGCAGATTTCGCTGGAATCGTTTAGAAAACTTGTTAAAAAATGCGCGTAATAGTCAAGACTACGACTTTAATTTAGTGCTAAATCAGGGGATAGAATTTCTATCATCTGAACGCGGTGCTTTTATTCGTGACAAGCTAGTAGATGAATCTGTTAACGGACTCGATGCTTTCGGTAAAAATGTTTTACATAACTTTACCTCCTTGTTACGAGAACGGGTAGGATTGACAGCAGTTAATAAAACTCCAGCAGCTACAGTTGAGCAACAGCAAACCTTGGAGCATATCAAACGTATATTAGGTATTCTCCGAGAAACAAGAGGCTTTGACCCAGTGCAAATTACATCCCAAATTGCTCAGTTATTGGTAAATTCAGATGTACAACGTTTAGGTCAACAAATTGCCAACCGCTTCACGCAGAAAGCTGTGGCCAGGTTAATTCGGCAATTATTGGCATCTTAATAAAAGTTATGAGTTAAAAACTTTATTTAACTCATAAATAATTCATTCTAGCAACTATATAACCCAACTCTTCTAGCTTTTCTAAGACCTTAGTTGCACTTTGAGCAACGCTTTCCTGGTTAGTTTTACATTCGACTTCAGGGCAGAGTGGTATTTCATAAGGATCGTCAATACCAGTAAAGTGCTTAATTTCTCCTGCTCTTGCTTTTTTATATAACCCTTTTACGTCTCGCTGTTCACAAACTGCCAATGATGCGTTGACGTAAACTTCAATGAAAAATGGAGTCATTTGGCGCACTTCTTCCCGAATTTCCCGATACGGTGAAATTGCCGAAACCAATACAATGACATTATTTCTGGCAAGAAGTTGAGCTACAAAGCCAATGCGCCGAATATTCTCTTTTCGATCCTCTTTACTGAAACCCAATCCTTTGCATAGGTTTTGACGTACCGCATCACCGTCTAGAACTTCAACTCTATATCCCTGTATCCGCAGTTCCTTTTCCACGAATTGACAGATAGTAGTTTTACCTGCACCACTCAAACCAGTGAACCATACTGTCACACCACACTCTTGTTGTCTCATCCTACTTTCGTCGTAAATTTTAAATGGCACACTAAAAAAACTTTTTTAAGTAATTGTGAGTCAAATAGTAATTTTATTTTTATAATCCTTTTTAGCAATAATTTCAGCAATTGCAAGGCACCCTATGTCAACCTTGCTACTTTTACCTCTACTGATTTCGAGTGAAAAATCGCATAGTTATACGTATTTAGGCTAAATATTTAATACGAAGGATGGCGATATATACGACAAGCTACATCTACGCATTTTCTCTACCCTAACAACGTAATTTGCCGTTATAGTAACAAAACTTGCCGATCGAGTTTTTAAATTATTGAAGTTTTAACTAATTTTTACATTCAGTATATATACAGTTTATTTTTAAATAAAAAAGTCTTTATTATAACAGTAGATTACCAAACAATATTTACCGCTAGGACATTATAAAAAACTAAGTTCAAAATATCTGCAAAGTTAGATCCAGTGGAGCTTTATGGCGGCGCGACCTATTTTCTGGGGTCGATTCCTTTAAGTACTGTTTCTGGTACAAGCTTGTTTATTGACAATGATGGCACGCTTAGTGGTCTGTGTCATCAATTCTGAAAGTTTCGTAGTGAACGATTTATCAGTCAATTTCAAGGGTTTTAGCCCTGACTACAAACTTTCACAACTCATCAAAACTAATGACATCAATCACTAGTACACTTTGGCATAAATTTGTTCACCTTTAATCAGTTGCTTTGAGCAACTTGTCTGCTTAATTGAGGTGATAGCTCGATTTACGCCATGCTGTACTAGTGCTTTGTGCCAGTAATTTTCGGGGTTCGTAGTTGGTGATTTACAGCTCAATTTAAAGGGCTGGAGCCACTGAGTATATTTTGTATTTAACTAAGTCTAAAGTTCTTCAACAAAATTTGAAATTTAATTCAACTGATTTATGTTGTCCACTTTTCCTACTACTGCGCCAGAAGAGAATAACTTAATTCAATGTGATGCCGATGGGGGATTTATTTCCTGGCTAAGTCAAACCGGAGGTTCAATTGCCATCACCACCTACCAAGCTGGAAAACTGGCACTAGTAGGCTGGAATGGAGAACAGATAACCATGCTGTTACGCCAATTTTCTAAACCAATGGGATTGGCAGTGAATGGTTCACGACTGGCACTGGCTACCCATCACGAAGTCTGTTTATTAGCCAATGCCCCCGCCTTAGCTTATGAGTTTTTAGAAGACCAGCCCGGACGCTACGATGCCCTTTATGTGCCACGGATGACATATTTTACAGGCGACCTTAATATTCACGACCTGGAATTTGGCAGAGAAGGGCTGTGGATCGTCAACACTCGCTTTTCGTGTCTTTCTGCTTTGAGTCCAGACTTTAGCTTTGTACCGCGCTGGCATCCGAAATTTATTTCTGAAGTAGTGCCAGAAGACCGATGTCACCTGAATGGATTAGCGATGGTGGATGGCAAACCCAAGTATGTGACTGCCCTCGGTGCGACAGATACCGTTGGAGGATGGCGACCGGGCAAAGCCAACGGTGGAGTCGTAGTGGAAGTAGAGAGCAATGAAATTATTGCAAATGGATTATCAATGCCCCATTCCCCAATTTGGCATGACGGGTTTTTGTGGTTACTCAACTCTGGAGCAGGGGAAATATGGCGCATTCATCCAGAATCAGGAGACAAACAAGTAGTTTGTGTACTCCCTGGATTTCTGCGGGGGTTGTGCTGCGTAGGATATTACGCCCTAGTCGGACTATGCCAGATTCGGGAACGGCATATTTTTGGAGGTTTGCCCATAACGCAACGATTTGAGCAGTTGCTCTGTGGTGTGGCAGTCGTGGATTTACGAAATGGGCAACAGGTGGGAATGCTGAAGTTCACCGCAGGCTGTCAAGAACTTTATGATGTACAGTTTCTTGCTGGTGTACAGCGTCCGATGGTTTTGAATCAGGAACGAAAAGAAATCCGCCAAGCATTTACTGCACCAGAGTTGAATTATTGGCTGCGACCGAGTGCAGTGATTCCTAATGACTAAGAAATCTGTTTAATCAGGCCGTAATTGTTGAAATCAAATTTTTAGTTTTTTCAGAGGTTTTTTCATGAATGAATTTAAAGTCAATACTTTCACTACTGATGATCAATACGACTCAGTAGTAGCAATGGATGCTGATGGGGATTTCATTATTTCCTGGACTAGCGATGGTCAGGACGGTTCTGGCAGTGGGATATATGCCCAACGGTACAACAGGACTGGTGTGGCTGTTGGGGGCACATTCCAAGTCAATACCAACACCAGCGGCAATCAACTTAACTCTACAGTAGCGATCGATGCCGATGGTGACTTTGTTATTTCCTGGCAAAGCCAAGATGCGTCTGGCAGTGGGATATATGCCCAACGCTACAACAGTTCTGGGGCAGCTATTGGGGGCGAATTTCAGGTCAATACCTCCACTAACAACGAGCAAGTTAACCCCACAGTAGCGATGGATACCAATGGGAACTTTGTCGTTTCCTGGCAAAGCAGTGGTCAGGACGGATCTGGCTATGGGGTATATGCCCAACGCTACAACAGTTCTGGGGCAGCTGTTGGCACCGAATTCAAAGTCAATACCCAGACCGGAAACTCTCAATATAACCCCACAATAGCGATGGATGCTGATGGGGACTTTGTTATTTCCTGGCAAAGCTATTATCAGGACGGGTCTTACTTAGGCATATATGCCCAACGCTATAACAGTGCTGGGGCAGCTATTGGGGGCGAATTTCTGGTCAATACCCACACTAACAGCTTTCAAAGTAACCCTACAGTAGCAATGGATGGTACTGGGGACTTTGTAATTTCTTGGCAAAGCTATGGTCAGGACGGATCTGGTTATGGAATATATGCCCAACGCTACACCAGTGCTGGGGCAGCTATTGGCGCCGAATTCAAAGTCAATACCTACACCAACGGGAATCAAATTAACCCCACCATAGCGATGGATGCAGATGGGGACTTTATCATTTCCTGGACTAGCAATGGGCAGGACGGATCTGGGGAGGGCATATATGCCCAACGCTACAACAGTTCTGGGGTAGCTATTGGAGGCGAATTTCTGGTCAATACCCACACCAACAACAGTCAAACTAACCCCACAGTAGCAATGGATGCTACTGGAGATTTTGTAATTTCCTGGCAAAGTTATGGTCAGGACGGATCTGGGGATGGCATATATGCCCAACTAAACAACAACAGTGGAGTTCCTCCAACAGTCACCTCTGGTTCTGCCTCTGTTCTAACATACACTGAGAACACTACTATAGCTATCGATTCAGGCATCACCGTCAGCGACACAGACTCTCCCAACCTGGCTAGTGCCACCGTCAGGATTACCAGTGGTTTTGTCTCTGCTGAAGACATACTAGCCTTCACCAACCAAAATGGAATTACCGGCAGCTACAACAGCACCACAGGTGTTTTAACCTTAACTGGCAGTTCCACCGTTGCTAATTATCAAACCGCACTGCGTTCCATTACTTATAACAACAGCAGTGATAACCCCAGTACTACACCTCGTACCGTTAGCTTTTTAGTTAATGATGGGACTGCTAATAGTACTGCCGTTACCCGCAATATTAATATTACGTCGGTAAATGATGTAGCCATCGCTACTGCCACGAGTTCTGCCTTATCATATACTGAGAGCGCAACTACAGTACTTGACTCAGGCATTACCGTCAGCGATGTAGACTCCCCCAACCTGGCTAGTGCCACCGTCAGTATTACCACTGGTTTTGCCTCTGGCGAAGACATCCTCGCTTTCACTAACCAAAATGGGATTATCGGCAACTACAACAGTAGCACAGGTGTTTTAACCTTAATCGGCAGTTCCACCGTTGCTAACTATCAAGCCGCACTACGTTCCATTACTTATACCAACAGCAGTGATAACCCCAGTCTTACACCTCGTACCGTCAGCTTTATAGTTAATGATGGGACTGCTAATAGTACTGCTGTTATCCGGAATATTAATATTACGGCAGTGAACAATGCGCCCATTGCTACTGCTACCAATTCTGCCCTGGCATACACCGAGAACGCCACTACAGTCATTGACTCAGGTATCACCGTTAGCGACGTAGACTCCGCCAACCTGGTTAGTGCCACCGTCAGCATTACCAATGGTTTTGCTTCTGCTCAAGATACTCTCGCCTTCACCAACCAAAATGGGATTACAGGCAGCTACAACAGTCGCACAGGCGTTCTAACCTTAACTGGCAGTGCCACCGTTGCTAACTATCAAACTGCACTGCGTTCCATTACTTATACCAACAGCAGTGATAACCCCAGTACTACACCTCGTACCGTTAGCTTTGTCGTCAATGATGGGACTGCTAATAGTGCCACAGTTACCCGCAGTATTAATATTACGGCGGTGAATGATGCTCCTGTTGCTGTTAACGACAAAATCACCACAAACAAAAACACACCCGTTATCATTAGCGCTACAAGCCTGTTAAGCAATGATACAGATGTTGATATTAGTGAGGTATTGAGCATTACTGGCTTCACCCAACCTAGCCAAGGAAGCTTAGTTAACAACAACAACGGTACTTACACTTATACACCTGGCCAAAACTATTATGGCTCTGACGGCTTTACTTACACCATAAGTGATGGGCATGGAGGCAGTAGCACTGCTACTGTCAACTTGACCATTAGTGAAATCACCCCTCCGATTAATGGCACTTCAGGTGCAGATAAGCTGACTGGTACAGTGAACAGCGATAGCATCTTAGGATTGCTAGGCAATGACACGCTCCAAGGATTAGGTGATAGTGACACACTTGATGGCGGTGATGGCAATGATTCCTTAGATGGTGGTACAGGAACTGATAGCCTCATCGGTGGTAAAGGCAATGATACTTATATTGTGGACAGCATCGACGACATCATTACTGAAGGCTTAAATGCGGGCACAGATTTAGTCAAGTCTTCGGTGAGTTGGGTGTTGGGAGTTAACCTGGAAAACTTGACTCTGATTGGAACCGACGCAATAAATGGTACTGGTAACAGCCTTAATAATATTCTGACCGGAAATACTAGTGCTAACATCTTGAGCGGAGAAGTTGGCAATGACACCTTATTAGGTGATGCAGGCAATGACACATTATTGGGCGGTGTAGGCAACGACATCTTGGATGGAGGTACAGGAGCTGATAGTCTTAATGGTGGAGTCGGCAATGACACTTATATCGTAGACAACCTCGGTGATACGATTACTGAAGGCTTAAATGCAGGCACAGATTTAGTTAAGTCTTCCGTGAGTTTTGTGTTAGCAGATAACGTGGAAAACTTGACCCTGACTGGAACCGGAGCAATCGATGGTACTGGTAACAGCCTTAATAACATCCTGATTGGAAATACTGGTGCTAATAAGTTGAGCGGAGGAGATGGTAACGATAGTCTCTTTGGTAGCTCAGGCAATGACACATTATTGGGCGGTGCAGGTAATGACACCTTGGATGGAGGTTTAGGAACTGACAGTTTTGATGGTGGAGCCGGCAATGACATTTATACTGTAGATAACCTGAACGATTCTATTACTGAAGGCTTAAATGCAGGCACAGATTTAGTTAAGTCTTCCGTGAGTTTTGTGTTAGCAGATAACGTGGAAAACTTGACCCTGACTGGAACCGGAGCAATCGATGGTACTGGTAACAGCCTTAATAACATCCTGATTGGAAATACTGGTGCTAATAAGTTGAGCGGAGGAGATGGTAACGATAGCCTCTTTGGTAGTTCAGGTAATGACAGTTTGTTAGGCGGTGCAGGCGATGATACTTTGGATGGAGGTACAGGGATTGATACTCTCAATGGTGGAGTCGGTAATGATATCTACACAGTAGACAATATTAGCGATATTATTACCGAAGGCTTAAATTCAGGCACAGATTTAGTCAAGTCTGCTGTGAATTGGGTATTAGGAGAGAACTTTGAGAACTTGACCCTGACTGGAAGCGCGACAATTGGTACTGGTAACAGCCTTGATAACATCCTGGTCGGAAATGCTGCTGCGAACACCTTGACCGGAGGAGATGGTAACGATAACCTTTTTGGTAGCTCAGGCAATGACACCTTGTTGGGTGGTACAGGCGATGACACCTTGGATGGAGGTACAGGAATTGATAGTCTCAATGGTGGAGTCGGCAATGACATCTACACTGTAGACAATGTTAGCGATATTATTGTTGAAGGCTTAAATGCAGGCACAGATTTAGTTAACTCTTCGGTAAATTGGGTCTTGGGAGATAACCTAGAGAATTTGACCCTGATTGGAACTGGGGCAATCACTGCTACTGGTAACGGCCTTAATAACATCCTGATTGGAAATACTGGGGCTAATACGTTATCAGGAGGAGATGGTAATGATAACCTCTTTGGTGGTTCAGGTAATGACAGCTTATTAGGCGATGTAGGAAACGATAGCCTCTTTGGTGGAATTGGTAAAGATACGCTGATTGGTGGATCTGGACAAGATAGCTTATATCTGACTGATACCCGCACTGGAGGCTATGATACTATTACTGATTTTACTGTTGGAGATGATACTATCTTCATTTCTAAGGCGGAATTCGGGCTGACCCAATCTCAGAATACGGCACTTGATTCGGGCTTGTTCCGACTTGGTACGATCGCTACAGCTGCAAGCGATCGCTTCATCTACAATCAAACTACGGGTAACTTATTCTTTGATAAAGATGGATTGGGCGGTACAGCACAAGTTCAAATAGCCCAGTTCTCCAATAAGGCACTACTAAGCAGTGCAAATATTACTGTGATTGCCTAATGCTAAGACAATTAACTTAGCATAAACCTACGTAGGGACGCGAAATTTCGCGTCCCTACGTGCTTGTGGGTTATAGGGAATACAATTAAATTTAACTTTCCTCTTGGGGATAACCGTTTTTCTCGCGTTTGAGGCTTTCTTCTAAGGCTTGAATTTGTTCGCGTCTAGCTTCCAATTCTAAGGAACGCCGCGCTAAGTCTTGGTTTTGCAATGTCAGGGATTGTCGCCAATGTTCTGCTCGTTCGGCTTCGTGCTGCAAAAATTCCGGAGTAATGCCTATGGTGAGGTAGTTTTGTACCAGATGGAGTACCCAGTTGGTAGCGTCTTCTATTCTTTCAATGTCGCCTGTAGGAGAAAGTTCTACTAAAACAAGCAAGTTTTCACTCATAACTTTTCCCTTCCCCAGCAGAATGAAAGCCTCTTCGGGAATTATCGCCCACAAGTTATCAGCTTCTTGACGCGCTAACAAGCGTAACTGGTGCTGGTCTAAAAAATCGTTTTTACGCACCTGGGCTAGATATAGCATGAGGGTCGCTTCGCTCCAATTAAAAATTAAAAATTAAAAAATTTTAATAAAATAATAAGTCCTAGAATTGAGATTTGGATCTTGTTAATTGGTAATGGGTAATTGGGAATTAATAATCCCATTACCCATTACAGTTATCCTAAGCCACGCAGGCGATCGCTACGACAACCCCTTCAGACGCTCGCGCAAAATTTCAGCTTGCTTCTGTGCTTCTACTAAGGCATCCCGCGCCCCTTGTACCACATCAGCCCTAGCTCTATCTACGAAACTAGGATTGTTTAATCTAGTACTCAGAGATTGAACTTCGGCTTCAGCTTTACTCAAGCTTTTTTCTAGCTTGGCACGTACAGCTTCAATATCTACCACACCGCTTAGAGGAATTAGCACCTGTATTGTACCAATTACACCTGCGATCGCATTTTCTGGTTCTTGTGATTGTTCTAATTCTTTCTGCGGAAAAAACTGTCTCCATAACTTTTGTCTAGCTTGAGCAGTGAGTAAATTTTGGCTAACAAACCACGCTGTGTAACTAAAACCAACTAGTTCAAAGAAAGTTCCGATGATGGGAATGTCATCAATGGCATTTCCCGCAGCTAAAGCCACTCTACCAAAGACAATGGCCACGATAATTAAGCCAATTGTCTTCAAACCTCTTTGAGGTTTTTTCGCAGCAACAGTTTGGTTTTCTTGCTTGTCGGTAATAGTTAAAGTCTCAACCTTCGCCAAATCTTTAATATAAGACTGTCCAGCAGTGAGAACTTTCCGCTCCTTTTCGCTTTCAGTTTGCAAATTTGCTGTTACTTTAACCCCTGGTTTAATATCTGCTTCAGCCCGCAAATTCCGAATTGTGCGGATAGTAGCAATTAGCAATTCAAACTGTTCTTCTAAACCTAAATCAATCAAATTTGCATCTATCTGAGGATATAGTTGTAATGGTAAAGTTTGCGGCGAATCTGCTGGTTGTTGGGTGAGAGTCTGCCAAATTTCTTCGGTAATATGAGGCATGAAAGGATGAAGCAGTTTTAAAATTCCTTCCAGCACATAGCCAAGGGTTTGTTGTGCTACACGCCGCGATGCTGGATCGGCATCTGCTTGCAATCTGGATTTCGCTAATTCAATATACTGATCGCAGAAATCACCCCAAATAAACTCGTAGAGTCCTTTTGCTGCTTCGCCTAAACCATAATTATCGATGTAATTCGTGGTTTGTTTAATAACTTGATGATACCGCGAGATAATCCAGCGATCGCTCAATTCGGTAGCGGCTGGGTTCCCCAATTGTTGCGGCGTTTGTCCATCCAAATTCATCATCACAAATCGGGCTGCGTTCCACAACTTATTTGCAAAGTTGCGCGATGCCTCAACCGATGCTGATTCATCCTTTTTGCGATCGTATTCTAAGCGGATATCTTGACCAGCGCCAGCTACTTCTCTAATTAAGGTATAGCGCAGGGCATCAGTACCATATTTGTCAATCAGTAACAATGGGTCAATGCCATTACCTTTGGTCTTTGACATCTTCTGGCCTTTTTCATCCAGCACCAAGCCATGAATGTAAACTGTTTGGAAAGGCATTTGCTGCGTAAAATGCCCAGCCATCATTGTCATTCTGGCTACCCAGAAAAAGATGATATCAAAGCCTGTTACCAAAGTAGTAGTCGGGTAGTAAGTTGCTAAATCTTGAGTTTGTTCCGGCCAGCCCAAAGTCGAAAACGGCCACAGTCCAGAAGAAAACCAAGTATCCAGCACATCTGGGTCTTGTTCTAGCTTGACATTTTCGCCAAATTGTAATTTTGCTTTATCCCAAGCTTCGGTTTCCGATTTCGCTACTACAAAGGGCGTATTATCGGTAATTTGTCCATCCGTTTCACTGACAGCGTACCAAGCCGGAATTTGGTGTCCCCACCATAATTGACGAGAAATACACCAATCAGTGAGTTTTACTAGCCAATCACGATAAACCTTAGTCCAGCGTTGAGGAACAAACTCTGGAGAAGTTTGCTGGTCGAGGAATTCGAGAGTTTGGTCAGCTAGCGGGCGAATTTTGACAAACCACTGAGTTGAGAGGAGGGGTTCAATAGGTACTTTACCGCGATCGCTGTAGGGAACGGTATGCTTATAATCTTCTATCTTCACCAAAAAGCCATCTGCTTCTAAGCGAGAAACCACATTTTTTCTAGCAACAAAGCGGTCTTGTCCTTGAAACTCCCCAGCGTTGGCGTTGAGAGTGCCGTCTTTGTTCATAATGTTGATAAACGGCAGATTGTGACGCTTACCCATGTCAAAATCGTTCGGGTCATGGGCGGGAGTTATCTTCACGCAGCCTGTGCCGAAAGTCGGGTCAACATATTCATCGCCAATGATCGGAATTTCTCGTTGTAGAATTGGCAGAGTGAGAGTTTTGCCGATGAGATGTTTGTAGCGATCGTCATTGGGATTAACCGCTACAGCCGTATCACCCAGCATCGTTTCTGGTCGAGTTGTCGCCACCTCTACAAAACCGGAACCATCGGTGAGGGGATAGCGGAAGTGCCAGAGATTTCCATTCACCTCTTGATTTTCTACTTCTACGTCAGACACAGCCGATTGCGAAGCAGGACACCAGTTAACTAAATATTCACCACGATAAATTAAGCCTTCCTCGTAAAGGCGAGTAAACGCCTCGACAACAGCTTTAGATAAACCCTCATCCAGGGTAAACCTTTCCCGTGACCAGTCCACCGAGACACCCAAGCGTCGTAGCTGATTCAAAATCGTTCCCTCAGACTCCGCCTTCCATTGCCAAGCGCGTTCTAGGAATTTCTCGCGCCCCAATTCGTAGCGAGTCTTACCCTCTTTTTTGAGTTGCTTTTCCAGCATAGTATGCACAGCGATGCTGGCGTGGTCAGTTCCGGGTAGCCATAGGGTATTACGTCCCTGCATCCGGTGGTAGCGCACGAGGGTATCAATCAAGGAACTTTCAAAAGCGTGACCCATGTGCAAACTGCCAGTGACATTCGGCGGTGGAATGACGATGCAGTAGGGTTCGCCACTTTTGTTGGGGTCAGCTTTGTAAACTTGGTTGTCTTCCCAGAATTTTTGCCACTTGGCTTCAGTGGAAAAGGGGTCGTAGAGACTGGGGAGATTGGGAATGGTTGCGGTCATGCTGGGCAAACTAACTATGGAAGGACTCTAATAAATTTTGCCACAGGGTTGGAGAGGGTTTGTTTAGCAATTCTCTAAATCGTAGATATACCCTTAAAAAATCTATCTGGAAATGCGAAATCTATTTTTGACCCTTGTAGTTATCTTGCATAAATTCCGTAACTGACATCTGTATATTCATCCAGAAAGACTCATGAAATTGAAACCAGGTTTATTTCAACTCATAGTGTTCGTTATGACTGTATCGCTACTTGCTTCTTGTGCGACAACCCCAGAAGCAAGACAGTCAGATTGCATCTCCACAACGTCGCCGAACGCTAAACAACAACCCAATAACTGTTCACCCTCATCTAATAGTAGCGGCAGATCGAGTGATTACTCTGGTGGGAGTAGCATTACAAGACCCGGTTTTGGTGATTCATCGGAAGCCGGGACTTCCAGAGGTTCTGCTAATGGTCGTAGTGGTTTTGGTAGTTTCGGTCGCGGTGGTCATGCGGGTGGATAAGAGAGTTATGAATATTTTCAACAGTCCTCAACGAAAGCGTCTATTTCAGTCAATGAAAATGGGTTGGTATAACTTTGCTCCTATTGAAGAAGGAACAGGTATACCTCTAACTGACCAAGAAACACCTTACGCTCTTTATTATTGCCATAAAGTTTTACCGCAGACGATACAAGAAATCCAGCAAGCATCGGAATTAGTCGGTAGTGTTTTAACCCAAGCATGGGAAATTATTCGCACTCTTGATGAGGATACACTACTTTACTATGGATTTCCGGAAGCTACCATCAAGTTAGTTAAATATGACTTTCTCGCACCATTTTGTATGCGTCTTGACTGGTGCTGGAATCAAGAAAAAGGGATAAAAAAGGTAGTAGAAACTAATCCCCAAACTCCTAGTTTTTGGTTTGAATGTACGGATGGCAATAATAAAGTTGCCAGACATTTTGGATTGCAAGAACCAGATTTAGATGCTCAAAAACTTTTAAAAATAACACTTAATCAGCATGTAAATAGAACTGCATTAAATTTGGGTAAACCAATTGCAGACTGTCGCGTAGCATTTACAGCTTTGAATAATGCCGAAGATTTAGGTACTATGCGATGGCTAAGAAATTACTTAGAGTCCGAAAGTACCATTTTACCCTTAGAATATCTTGGCATCAAAGATGGTGAGTATTTATTTGACCAGAGAACAAAAAAACCAATAGATATACTGTTTATGTGGTATCCAGTGGAATGGCTAATCCATGATACTGATGAAAAAGGTGAAAGATTATGGCCGGCTCTAGAGCAACTAATTTTTGAGAATAAAATTGTGATTGTGAACTTTGGTTCTGCCTTTGCACTGCAACCAAAAAGTATATTTGCCCTGATTACAGATTTGGGATATGACTTTTTTTCTGGCAAAGATGCTGGGACAGTCTGGGAATATTTTCCTAAAACATCACTGAGTACAACAGCAATAGGTAACTCATACTTTGCCAAACCTATTTTAGGAAGAGAAGGTGAAGGAGGATTTGCAGTTAATTCAGGAAATATCTCTGTGCGTAGTAGTAATAATGACCCTTGGTATACACAACAGAATTATGTCTATCAAGAGTTATTAGAATTTCCTAAATTAGAAATTGATGGCAAGTCAATGACTCAAGTTTGGGGAGCTTGGCTATATAACAATGGTAATGACAAATTTATATCTGGAGGTGTAGGAATCCGCCTTTCTGAAGGGGAAATTACAGATAACTTATCCTATTGGTGTCCTATTGGATGCTAATTTTAATAACACCGATAATTAGAGGCAAATATGAAACCTCAAACTACCACTCCTTCGCCCTGGACATATATACCCACTCTCTATTTTGCCTCTGGCATACCTTACATCATTATCAATACAGTTTCCGTAATCTTTTACAAAAAGCTCGGAATAGATAATACTCAAATTGCCTTGTGGACAAGTTTTCTCTATCTACCTTGGGTGATCAAAATGTTTTGGGGCCCAATTGTCGATATTTATTCTACTAAACGTCAATGGATACTTTATACCCAATTTGCGATGTTCGCTTGTTTGGGTTTGATAGCCTTCTCCTTGCAACTGCCAAATTTCTTTTTCATCTCCCTTGCAACGTTAACAATAGGAGCATTTATTTCTGCGACTTATGATATCGCCACAGATGGCTTTTATCTGCTGGCTTTATCTCCAGAACAACAAGCCTTATTTGTTGGCATTCGCTCACTGTTTTATAGAATGGCTGTCATTTTTGGCTCTGGAATATTAGTAGTCTTAGCAGGTCAGCTTGAAGTGTCTCTGAACAACATTCCTTTAAGCTGGACTATAACTATTGGTTTCTCAGCTTTAATTTTAGCAATCCTGTTTATTTTCCATCGCCTAATTTTACCTTTACCCGAATCAGATAATCAGCGACAAATAGAAGCTAGGGAAAATATACCTTTTTGGTCAATCATTAGCTCATATTTTGCTCAAGATAAAATTATAAATATTTTAGTCTTTATATTGCTTTATAGACTTGGTGAAGCAATGCTTGTGAAGATAGCCTCTTTGTTTTTATTGGACAAACCAGAAGTAGGAGGTTTAGGGTTATCAACATCAGATGTCGGGCTTGTCTACGGGACATTTGGGGTAATATCCCTAATCTGTGGAGGAATTTTAGGAGGCTTGCTAATTTCTAGATATGGATTAAAAAAATGTTTGTTCCCTATGGCTTTAGCATTGAATTTACCTGATATTTTTTATGTGTATATGGCTTACACTCAGCCTTCATTAACATTAGTGTATCCCTTGGTTTCCTTAGAGCAATTTGGCTATGGTTTTGGATTTACAGCTTTTAGTGTTTATTTAATGTATATTTGCCAAGGCGAATATAAAACTTCTCATTTTGCTATATCTACTGGCATTATGGCTTTAGGAATGATGTTACCCGGATTAGTTAGTGGTTATCTGCAAAAAGCACTTGGCTATCCATTATTTTTTGTCTTGATTTGTTTGTTGACCATTCCTGGAATGATTGCTCTATTTTTTATACCTTTAAAAGAAGAACCAAAGCGTCAAAATAAGTAATTTTCTTACAACTTATGAGTTATGTTTTGGGAATAGATGGTGGCGGTAGCAAGACTGTTTGTGTCTTGATGGATGATTTACGTCAGGTGCTAGGCTGTGGTGAAGCAGGCCCATCTAACTATCAGAGTATAGGTATCGAAGCCACTCTACAATCTATTCAATCTGCAATTTACAATGCGGTTGAGGCAGTAATAATTACAAACACTGTGAATATTGATGCGATATGTCTGGGTTTAGCAGGTGTAGGTCGTGCAACAGATATCGAAGTAATGAAAGGTTTAGTTAAAGAGTTACAGAATAACAAATTGCCTATTACTTGGGCATTACAACCAGCTAAGATTGTAATTTGTAACGATGCTTTGATTGCTTTAGTTGGTGGAATTGGTCAGCCTGTAGGAATTGTGGTTGCAGCCGGTACTGGTTCGATAGTTTTCGGACGAAATCATCAAGGAGACACCAAACAAGTTGGCGGCTGGGGGTATATTTTAGGTGATGAAGGTAGCGCTTATAAAATTGCGATCGCAGGCATGAACGCAGCGTTAAAATCTTATGATGGACGAGAGATTTCAACGAGTTTGATAGAGGGTTTCAAACAGCATCTTGATTTGGAAAGTATAGAAGATTTAATAGAAGTAGTATATCGCCGAGAATGGGGAGTTAAACAGATAGCAGCTTTAGCACCAGTTGTAGATTTTGCAGCAGCGTCAGGTGATATAGTAGCGAATATGATAATTGATGATGCTGTAAAAGAGTTAGTAAAAGCTACATCTACAGTAATTGATGCAATTTTTACTGCCGACTCAATTTTAGAAGTAGTCACAACAGGAAGTGTCTGGCGCGGTAGATGCAAGATCCATGAAAGATTTGCAGCGTCTCTTGTTAAGAAATTTCCTAATGTAAAGGTGATTTTTCCGAGGTATGAGCCTGCTTATGGTGCTGGTTTGTTAGCGTTAAAAACAACTCAAAATTGACACGAAGAAAGCAATAATAGGAGTTTTCAGTCTGCAAATATGCGCCCCAAGAAACTTACTATTTCAGCCCAAGCTGCGGTGCTAGCACTAGAATCATAACGATAACCGTCGTCGCGCATGAATGTATGTTCTGCTTCATATAAGAAAACTTGGTGAGGGATGTTAGCATTCTCAATTGCTTTGATTATGGTTTGGCGATCGCTCTCTGGTATATGAGGGTCAAGAGTACCAAACACCATTAGCATCTCGCCTTTGATTTCATTTACCCTCTGGATTGTATCGGCTATCTCTTTACCCAGTTTGCCACTAGGAATACCAGTAGGGTAACAGCAAACGGTAGCCCGAATTTCGCTTTGAAATGCTGCGCGGAAAGCTAAATGTCCACCAATACAAAAGCCAAGAGTGCCTATTTGATTTGGAGAAACCGCACTCTCTGTTTTCAGAAATTCAATCACAGCAAGGCAATCGGCATCATAATAAGCTACGGAGGTTCGACGCGCATCGTCATTACCCCGCATCCTTCCCAGATCGTCTGGCTCAATTACTAAACCAACTGGCTCAATTCGGTGAAAAATTTCTGGGGCTGCTACTACATAACCGTATCCTGCTAAGTAGTTAGCTAGACGAATCATTGGATCACCTAACTGATAAATATCACTGTAGAAGACAATACCAGGGTATTTTCCTGCTGCTTTGGGAGCCGCTACATAAACACGCATTAAGCTGCCATCTACTCTTAATTCAACATTGCGCTTAGTGATTTGCACTTTTTTGTCTCCGTGTTACGCTTGCTGTCATTAGCTTCTACACTATAGCGCCGCAGCATCCGGTTACTTTCAATCCACAATTTAGCGTTCTTTTATCATTACTGCGATCGTTTAATATGCCCAGTTGTTAAGAATTTTTCTGAGGTAAAAGTAATTTTTGTAAGGTATGAACCTGCTTATAGTGCTGGTTTATTAGCGTTACAGAGGTTAGCGGGGGAAGCGGAATGAAAAAGCGATCGCATTTTAACAAAGAAACGAACCGCAGAGGCTCAGAGAACACAGAGAGGTTAAGAGTGCGATCGTATTTCTAAAGCAGTGAAGTAGTTAGATTTTTTGTAATATGTCACAATAATAATTTTAGTTATCGTTATCAGTCCAAATGACAGAAGTTTTTGTAAATCCAGAATGCCCATTTTCATTAAAAAGTCTTGACCTTCTTGCACAATTAAAAAAACATTCAAATAAAAGAGATTTTTATTTAAAAAACCAAGAAGCTTACAAAAGCTATATTGAGCAGCCATTAGAACAACTATACCAGTTTACAATTGCTCAGATATCAGGGGAAATAAGAAAGTTACTCAATACAAATGCTGTTTTGAAATATAATTTTCATATTCCTTATTTTGAATATAGATTATTTTTAAAACAAATAGATAGTGAAAACAATAATGCTCATTTTATTATACAAATTACACAAGAAGCTTTCTATTTTGGATTATACATTCCTGAGACAAGTAACGATAGGCAAAAATTCATTAAAAATATTCAGACTAACAAAATAATCAAAGAAATTTTACTCCAAAATATTCGATTATCAGATAAATATTCTCTATTTACTGAGCCTAGTCAATCGATTAATACAATCAATCGTTTAGCTGACTGGTTAAAAATAGTAGCTCGACAAAATAGTGCTACTAAGAAAATTATAGTATATAGAGCTATCAGATTAGAGAATAATATATTAACTTTTGACTATCAACAGCTAACTAATGAAATAAAACAGGTATTGGAAGAAATTTTTCCTCTATTTTTGGTGGCAACGTGTGATGAACCAATCACAGCTATTAAAAAATATTTACATCAAACTAATATAGAATATGGAAAAATATACTGCCGACGAGGATTGAGTAAGTATCAAGAAGGGAACTATCAAGATGCTATTAAACAATTTGACTTCGCTTTAGAAGAAGCTCCCAATTTAGCTGATGCTTATCGATATCGAGGAAAAGTAAAAGCTGAATTAGGATATACTGACGAAGCTATATCTGATTATGATTATTTACTACTTATTCAACCTAAAAATTACGAAATTTACGAGGAGCGAGGTCAGATTTACTGTAAACTTGAAAATTACGATAAAGCCATTGGTGATTATAACCAATCTTTACATATTAATCCTAACTTCGCTTTAGCCTATTACCATAGAGGACTTACCTATTTAAAAATTAAGAATCAGCAAAAAGCTTTTGAGGATTTATGCAGAGCTACAGAATTATTTGATAAGGAAAAAGACGTGGATAATTACGAAGAAGCGCAGCGTATCCTCAAAACTATTTATCCAGACTATTCTGAACCTTTGTTTACAGAGATTAATCAAAATATCCGCTCTAAAGGTCTACGTATTTCTGAAAGTATCTTGCGACGCTACCACTTAGCTCTTAAAACCAGAAAATTTGTAATTCTTTCAGGAACTAGCGGGACTGGCAAGACTTGGCTTACCAAAGCTTACGCTGAGGTAGTAGCGGCTGAATACCTTTTAGTTCCTGTGGCTCCTAATTGGACTACTAACGAAGATTTGCTCGGCTACTTCAATCCAATGGACAAAGAATACCATTACACTGCGTTTAGTCATTTTTTAGAAAAAGCGGCTCAAGAGTATGAACAAGCTCAAACAGAAAAACGCACCCCTAGACCTTACCATTTAATCTTGGATGAGATGAACTTAGCACGGGTAGAGTATTACTTTGCCAAGTTTCTCTCAGTGATGGAAGTTAGGATGCGTGAAGGACTAGCCCAAATTGAACTTGCATCTAAGAAACAAGTTTTGTTACCACCTAACCTTTACTTTATTGGCACAGTCAATGTAGATGAAACTACTCATAATTTTGCTGACAAAGTTTATGATAGAGCGCAAATGATAGAACTTGAGGTTTGCCGTGATGATTTATTTGAGCATTTGGGTGAAGTTGACTATCGTGAAATTTTAATGGAAGTTTGGGATAATCTGCATATAGTAACCCCATTTGCTTTTCGTGTTTTAGATGAAATAAATAACTATGTGAATGAAGCGAAACTTTTGGATATATCTTGGGAAGAAGCTTTAGACGAACAGTTATTACAGAAGATTCTGCCCAAATTAAAAGGTGCTGATGATAGGGTGGGAGAAGCCCTTAAGGCATTTGTCGATATTGCTGAAAATAAATTTAATCTAAGCCACGCTAAAGCTAGCAAAATGCTAAAAACATTTGAACAACATGGATTTACCTCCTACTTCTAAACTGAGTTTTCTTAGCCGCGAAGGCGAGATTATAGATGCTCCAAGTGAGTGGCAACCTGCTTGGTTGGAAGTTCATGTACCTCAAGAAAAATTACAACAAACACGGCTTTGGCTTCAAGATAAAAAACTCCCACTCTTGGTAATGGATTTGAGTGGAAAGTTTCGAGTACTAGCTGAGTGGCCTCGCTCAAACCCTGGTTACTACCAACTGCGACTTGAGTATCAAAATGAGATTGAGGAACAGACAATTGCGGTTTGGCCTCAGAAAATTAGTCGTGAAGCTTTTGCTCAGATGCTAGAGGATCTCGATTCTCGTCTGCCAACCTCAGTAGCGATAGGCTTACAGCGTACCGGGGCTTTAGCTGGTCTGAAATTACCACAACTAGGTGAAACTACTTTAGCTCAGGAACTACTTCGCTTACGTCGGGCTATTAATGGCACAGGTAACAGACTAGGGCTGAGTGAGATTTTGAGTCAACTTGCTCGGAATCCTCATCAAATTCTCAAAACTAATGAAATTTGGGTTCGGCAAGATCAAGTCCGCAGACCTCCTCTTGGTGGGCTAGTTCAAGCTTTTTTTCGAGGGCATAACTTGGATGTGAGTGGAAGACCGATTCGCTTACCGGATGTCCGAGTTGAGCATACTGTTAATGTTTATGAGAACCAGTTGGTTAAGTTATTTTTTGAGCTTGTCAATCAGAGACTTAGACGAATTCGGCAAGCTTTTGAAGCTGACCCTAAAGGTAAGCCTTTGGAAGAGATTAAGTCTCTGTTTTACCAATTAAAAAAGGCTCGTCAACAAGCAGCTTTTCTAGATGAGGTGAGCCAGCCTAAATATTTGCCCAATCAAATTACGATGGTTTTGTTAAACCGTCCACTTTACCATGCTGCTTTGGAAGGCTATTTAGAATTTATCAGAAGTCCTGCTGTGCGTTTGGATGATTCAGACCTTGATGCACCTTTGGAGAATCTCTACAAACTTTACCAAATTTGGGGAACTTTGTGGATAATTGCAACGCTATTGGAAGTAGCTATAGACAAAGGATACAAAGTTGAAACCCAGTGTTTAGTTGCTAGAGATAAAATGGGAGTCTACGTCAGAATTTTACCCAATGGACAACCAGCATTAGTTTTAATTCACCCACAACATAAGACAAAAATTAAGTTAATTCCTGAACGAAGCTATGGCAAAGATGGAGAACTGCGAAGCGCCAGCGTTACATTGCGCCCTGATGTAGCAGTGGAGATCACATTAGCTAATGGCTCTAATAATGTCTATTTATTTGATCCCAAGTACAAACTTGAGAGTGAGTCACTAGAAAATACAAGCAATGAAGGAAAGCCTAAAAGTGTTGATATTCAGAAGATGCATACTTACCATGATGCTATCCAAAACAGAGAAGGTAGGCAAGTAGTCAGCTATGCTGCGATTATTTACCCTGGTTCCTACGCATCTTATTCCAACGCAGAAATTGAGGCTCTTCCAGCTTATCCTGGGGCTGAAAGTATCCTACAGGAGCATCTGCGTCGCTTGCTAAATAAAGCCCTCGAAGTTTCTTGACAATGAACCATCTGGACTTTTGATGTCGGACTTGACGAACCTAACAAATATCATTCATAGCTTTCTTTTACTATCACTGTGATCGCTTAATATGCCCAGTGAAAGTTTGTGCGATCGCCTTAATACACTGTGTGTACACCGTAGCCTTTTAGGAGAGAGATTTAGAGAGAGGTTTTTCAAATACCGTGAGAAGTCAGGTTGAGCCTTTGGCAATTCTATAAAAGGCGATTATTACCAAAATTATGGTTTTGTTGATGAAAATCATAATTTTGTTAATGGAAAGGGTGTATCATCCAAGACGGTTTAGTTAAGGAAAGAGACGCGATAAATCGACGTCTCTACAAAGGGGTGATTCTTAACTAAACTGTTCAATAATTCCGCCACCTAACACTTTCTCGCCGTCGTACCACACCGCCGCTTGTCCGGGGGTGATACTGATTTGGGGTTCATCAAACACCAAACGCACACGGGAGTTTTCCAACGGAATTACTGTCACTGGTGTAGCCGTTGAACGATAACGAATTTGCACTTCGGCATGAATTGGAGTGGATGGTTCGGCAATGGAAACCCAATTTACCCGATTTACAGTGCATTCTGGCTGAGTTACCTTGGTGCGATCGCCTACTACTACTTTATTATTTTCCGCATCTAATTCAATCACATACAGCGGTTCGGCAGCAGCAATTCCCAAGCCTTTGCGCTGGCCAATGGTGTAATGATGCACACCATCATGCTGTCCCAAAACTTTGCCTGTAACATCGACAATATCGCCTGTTTTGGGAGCTAAATATTTATCCAAAAATGCCCGCATGGAACCGTTACTTTCCACTAAGCATAAGTCTTGACTTTCTGGTTTATCAGCAGTTTTCAGTCCGTATTCAGTTGCAATGCGGCGCGTGTCAGTTTTTTCTAGTTCCCCTAGAGGAAATACCGTTGCTCTTAGTAAATCTTGAGACAAATCATAGAGGAAGTATGACTGATCTTTATTGCGGTCAACAGCCCTTAATAACTGGTAACGTCCAGTTGCTTCGTCATAGCTAATTCGGGCATAATGACCGGTGGCAATGCGATCGCACCCCAATTCTTCACGAGCATACTGCACCATTGGCCCAAACTTCACCGTTTTATTGCACTGGGAGCAAGGCAAAGGCGTAATTCCTGCACTGTAACCAGTTACCAGGTAATCGACAATATGCGTCTGAAAGACATCTCGAATATCCACAACCTGATGGGGAACGCCCAATTGTTCACAGATATCAGCCGCGTCGATCATACCTTCAGAGCAACATTGACCTTTGCCTTTCATTAGCCAAAGAGTCAAACCAATCACTTCATAGCCCTGATGGTGCAGGATAGCTGCGGCGGTGGAACTGTCAACGCCACCAGAAAGACCAACGACGACTTTTTTCATACAAAGCACGACACGATATGCGTGGTTGTCCAATTGTAGCATATACTCTTCAAAGCCTTGCTACTAAAGCGCTTCAGTTTTAAAGGCAGGAGGGAAGAGGCAGGAGGGAAGAGAATTTGATTTGTTTCTTCCATCCATAACGGAAGCGATCGCGTCCGTAAACAGCTTTCATCTAAGATTAATTACAGATGTATTTTTTGCCACGCAGATGAGGTAACTTTACGTTAACGCTATATAGTTGCTACAACGTTGAACTAATTAGTTCTTGATGAAAATTACTTAAAAATATTTTGATTACTTTCTAACTATTATGTCGAGAGGAATATCAAGTAAATTTATCTCATTTCAGATGTTGCGTCGAAGTTCTAAGGGTTGGAAGCCCACTATTAGACTTCTCTTTTTGTTAGTGGGAGGGTGGTTAGTACTGATTCCCGACTCTACCCCAGCACAGGCACAAATCTCCAACCGCAACGTGCTACTGGCTCAAGAAACTGGTGAGATTTTACCGCCACCGCCAATTCCCTTTGGTCAACAGCCATCACCGCAGTTACAACCAATTCAAGCACAGGACTTCAACCAACCGGAAGTTAACTTTCAGCCTTCCCAACCAGTACAAAACAATCAATTTGAGCAGAATTTTCAACCCTCTCAACCATTACCAAACAATCAATTAGAGCAGAACTTTCAGCCTACCCAACCAGTACAAAACAATCAATTTGAGCAGAATTTTCAGCCCTCTCAACCTTCACAGTTTAGTCAATATAACCAGAACTTTGAACGCTATTTAGTTTATGTTGATGGTAGTGATTTCCAGACACTACAAGCCATACGTCAGATTGAACCCAGTGCTTACATTCGCCAGTTCCAAGGCCGGACTGTAATTCAGTCAGGAGTTTTTAACAGAGTCGCCAACGCCCAACAACGGGTGAATGAGCTACAGTCACGAGGCATATATAACGCCCGAATTATCAGCTTTGGTAACGGACAGGAAATAAATGCAGACAATGGCAACTATAACTATAGAGACGATCGCAATAATATAAATGCTAATAGGCGAGTCTCTAGATATTATGTCGCCATTCCCACCACTTCCGAACAATTACCTGCGATCGCAGCACAACTTAGGCAGAATTTAAGCCAATTTACGCAAGATTTAGGACGATCTGGTGGAGTCATCGAAAGGACGCAACCACGAGGCCCGCATGTAGCAGTCGGGCCTTTCCAAAATCGATTCCAAGCTGAGGAATGGAACAAATATATCCGAAATATCGGATACCGTAATGCCAGAGTTTACTACGGAAAGTAAATAAGTCAGGAGTTAGGAGTGAGGGAAGTACACCAACGGCAAGCGCTCCAATGTAAGTATCATAGAATTTTAGGCAAATCAGTTGTAAATCATACTACAGCTATCAGCCAAAATTTTTATAGAGACTCATACAAGTACAGTCAAAATGGATATAAAGAATGGCTTCGTTGGCGCTGTTGGCAACACCCCTTTAATTCGCTTAAACAGTTTTAGCGAAGAAACAGGGTGTGAAATCCTCGCAAAAGCAGAATTTCTCAATCCTGGAGGTTCCGTCAAAGACCGCGCCGCACTTTACATCATCGAAGATGCCCAAAAGAAAGGTTTACTTAAACCTGGTGGCACGGTTGTAGAAGGAACCGCTGGTAATACTGGCATTGGATTAGCACATATTTGCAACGCCAAAGGCTACAAATGCCTAATTATTATTCCCGATACCCAGTCACAAGAAAAGATAGACGCGCTGACAGCATTAGGAGCAGAAGTTCGTCCCGTCCCCGCCGTACCTTACAAAGACCCGAACAACTACGTCAAACTATCGGGCAGAGTAGCTGCTGAGTTGGAAAATGCCATTTGGGCAAATCAGTTTGATAATTTAGCCAACCGCCTCGCCCACTACGAAACCACAGGGCCAGAAATTTGGACGCAGACAGATGGTAAAATAGATGCATGGACAACTGCAACCGGTACTGGTGGTACTTATGCTGGTGTAGCATTGTACTTAAAAGAACAAAATCCAGCAATTAAATGTGTTGTAGCCGATCCGCTGGGTAGTGGACTTTATAGCTATGTCAAAACTGGCGAAATCAAAATAGAAGGAAATTCCATCACTGAAGGCATCGGTAACGGTCGTGTCACAGCCAATATGGAAGGCGCACCTGCTGATGATGCCATTCAAATCGATGACCAAGAAGCTTTGCGAGTAGTTTACCAACTGCTGAGGAAAGATGGGTTGCTAATGGGCGGCTCAACAGGTATTAATGTTGCGGCAGCTGTTGCCTTAGCGAAGCAATTGGGGCCAGGACATACCATTGTCACCATCTTGTGTGATAGTGGTTCTCGGTATCAGTCGCGGATATTCAACCCGGAATGGCTAGCCTCAAAAGGACTTTCAATAAATTAGTTATTAGTCATTAGTCATTAGTCATTTGTCATTAGTTATTAGGCATTAGTCACTTGTACTGAGCCTAGTCGTTGGCACAGCCTCTCCAAGAGTTTATTGGTCATTAGCTTCCAACTTTTGACAAAGGACAAATGACAAATGACAAATGACAAATGACAAAGGACAAATGACAACTCAACCATCAAACTTCCCCACAATAGACCAACCCTCTTCTCCTAAATGTGTGCGGGTTTGTCAAAATCGTACTTGTAAAAAGCAAGGTGCAGCCAAGGTTTTAGCCGCTTTTACAGCTTTGCCAATCTTTGGTGTAACTGTAACGGCTAGCAGCTGTTTAGGACAATGTGGCAATGGCCCAATGGTGCTGATATTACCTGATATGGTCTGGTATAGCGGCGTTCAACCTGATGAAGTATCTCTACTGATAGAAAATCATTTGCTAGGTGGTCAAAGAGTCGAACAGATGCTCTATTATCGGTTTCATCCCCAGAAAGAAAGCTAAATTTTTAATATTAAGCTCTGCAATCTTTTTGACTGAAGTGAGGCATCCAATGAATATCCAGCAGCTGCGTCAATCCTTAAAACAAAAGTGGCTTATTTACTACAAGCAAAATATTTCCTGGCTGGTCAAAATGCGAATTTGGGCCACTTACGATGGTCTGCGCCGCCCTTTGTCCGGTTTTATTTTGGCAACACTGTCTGTTTTAGAACCCCAGTTTGATGAAATACTTTCTTTTATGGTGGATCTGAATAACGATCCAGATAAAATAGTCGCTGCTTTAGGTCTTAACTTCAATCCCGATGAAGAGTTACATTTAATCAAATCAGAGTATTCTATGGCTATAAGCCAAGTTGAAAGCGAGCCGCCAAATGAGAAGCATTCTGAGGATAAACATCTATCATCGGCTGTAACTGCCAGCAAGATTGCGCTTCATTCTCTTGCTAAGACTCTAGATTCCAACTTGTCACGCATCGATGAACTTGTGCCATCAATTACAGCTACCACTGAAGTAGTTCGCACACGCAAACTTGAGTTGATAGTAGCAAATGCAACTAAAATTTCTCCAGATACTCCGGCAAAAACGCCATCCTCCGGTTTGCTAAGGAAATATCAACCAGTACGCTGGCACTCTGGTCAGTTACCTTCAGGAGCATCGGCGACAATGACTAGTGAGGTTAACAGCAAAGCCAAAACTATGCCATCTGTGGCGTTAGCTACTGAGGTTAAAAGCAACCCACCACCTGTCCGAATCCCTGTGGGCGCATCGTTGGCAATTACCACTGAGATTTCTAGTAATGGTAAATCAGGGCGATCGCTAGCAATTACTACTGAGGTTAAAAGTAACGGCAAACAACCGAATATTCAACCACAAGAGGTTAAGAGCAAAATAAATTTACCAACTACAAATGCCCGTAGTATAGCTTCTTGGGTAGATGAATTTTGTTACGGTGCTGGGGAGAAAGAGAAAGATATCTTGATTTGAATTACTTACGGATATTCGTGAGAAACAAACGGGATTTCTATGACTTCACCCTCAGTTTCTCCCACTTTGACTTTTAAACCTACACCACCAGCTTTGGTGCGAATGTAACCTAGTCCAAAGTAACCATCAGCGGTTTGGGTGTAACTAGTAAGTTTGCCAACCTTTTCATCTGCAACTGCGATCGCACTTCCAACTTCCACAGGGGCATTGAGGCGGATACCTAAAAGGTGTTGTTTTACACCTTTATATGTATTTAACCGAGCAATAGTTTCTTGCCCAATATAGCAACCTTTAGTAAAAGAAATTGTTTGCCACAAACCCACTTCTAGAGGATTGTAATCGTCTGTGAGTTCCGCATCTGGGGCGGGGCGGCCTTGTAAAATTCGCAAAGCATCCCAAGCGCGATCGCTCATTTCTACTGCTCCTGCTTCTAAAAGTTTGTTCCACACTGTTTCTTTGTCAGTATAAGGGAAAGTTAAGGTGTATCCGGGCGCAGCTAACCCGCTACCTACAGCAATCCGCACTCCCTCGGCGGGAGCAATGGTGTATACTTGGTGATTACCGTAAGGTTGCCCGATGAGTTCGCTAATACCCAACTTTTCTAAAACAGCATCGCTTCCTGGCCCAATCAGGCTGAAGGTGTTGGTGTATTGTGTAATATCAGATAATTCCACCTTATCTGCATAGAAAATATATTTATCCAGCCATTCCATCAAAAACTGGCGACGGTTAGGTGAAACCAGCAGGATTACCGCATCTTCTCTAACGTATGCGGTTACTAAATCAATTGTCCTGGCTGTGGAAGTAACAAAAACCGTATCACAACCTTGTCCTGGCTTGAGTATTTGGAAATTGTTAGTACTTTGGTTGTGTAAGAAATTGAGGCGATCGTCGCCAGCTACTTTAATCCGTCCCCAAGCGGTGCGATCGC
The DNA here is from genome assembly GCF_034530775.1 of Nostoc sp. DedSLP04. Lineage (NCBI taxonomy): Bacteria > Bacillati > Cyanobacteriota > Cyanophyceae > Nostocales > Nostocaceae > Nostoc > Nostoc sp. DedSLP04. The sequence goes on from NZ_JAVRCL010000037.1 coordinate 69,433, forward strand.
ATATTGCAATCCCAACTTTGGCGGCTTGGATAGCTGCTGCGTCTTTATCGTCAAGTGTAGATGTTGGCATAGCGATCAGAAATTGCCCTGTTTGAATGTTGTCGCACTGGAAATCTTAGCAAATAAGCGTTTGCGGCTTCAATCTACCTCTGGTTTTCTTCTAACGTTAATCAAAATCTTATCAACATCGCGATTTTGTGAAAAACATTAAAGCTGTCGTTAGCAAAATCATTCTTTTGTTGATGAAAATCGTGATTTTGTGAAGAACGTTAAAGCTGTCGTTAGTAAAATCATTATTTTGTTAAGAACATTAAACCTGTCGTTATAAGAGTGATAACGGCGATTCATGGCGATCGCTCTTTTTTAAGATTAGATTATTTAATGATGAAATTAGCGATCGCTATAATGGTATCGTGCCTGAATAAACTCGATTCGGTCATCACTTACTACGTAAACAATCCGGTCAGTTTGAGTGATTCGGCGCGACCATACATTTGCATCATAGTATCTCAATCTTTCAGGATTGCCTGTACCTTCAAAGGGATTCCGCCTAATCTCTTCAACTAAAGATAAGACGCGGAGTGCAGTTTTTCTATTTGTTTCTACCCAGTAGGTAAGGTCTTCCAGAAACTTCCAGTCAAAAACGAGGTTGCGTTCTAAATTATCCTCTTGAGAAACTTCAGATTGGGGAAGTGCATCTGGTTCTAAATTATCCGACATTAAATTTATTTACTCTTCTTCGTAAAGCGAGAACTCTTTACGCAACTCGTCTATAGTTTGAGGCATATTAGTCTTAGCCTTAACACGTTGTAAAGCATCTAAAAGACGTGCTGCATTCTCAGGTGATTGGAATAAATATGCTGTCTCTATAATGCTATTAAGTTCCGCAGTAGGTATGACGGATACACTTTCTGCACCTTCACGATTAACAACTACAGGTTCACGAGTGCTAATTGCCTCTTCGTAAATTTTTTCAAAATTATTGCAAGCTTCGGTATAGTTTGTTTTATTAGACATTTTTTGTTCCTTAATTTATCTGTTAGTCTTTGCTGGCAGGTAACTAAAGAGTTGCTTCAGCTTGAATTTCTTGAATGATGGTTAAAATTTCCTCTTTCGATTCAATATGCCTTGCTAGAACTTCAGCAGTTGATTCAAGTACGCGCTCAGAAAATAATTTAGCTAAATCTTGCCGCAAACTCTGCCCAATGTAAAACTTGATTAATGCTTCAAGTGTCATATCTCGATTAGCTGCAACTTTTTTGAGCGATTCCAATGTATCTATTGGTATCTTTATTGATAGTGTTTCTGTAGGACGAGGTTTTAAGTGTAGTTCGAGTTCTTCATCAGGCTTGTTCATATAACTTTCTTTCTGTGCTAGTAGCTGGACGGGCAGAAATAATGCGTGTTCGCTTACTGCGTTCTAGATAAACTACGAGCAATAAGCGTTGAGAAAGAGAATAACCCAAGATTAAATCACGCTGTTCATTATTAACGGTAGCATCACCCACTTGGTAGAAAGGGTCAAAGAATACCTCTGTCGCTTCTTCAAATTTAACACCATGTTTTTCGATGTTGCTTCGTGCTTTATTTTCATCCCATTCAAATTCAACACCTTGTAGACGATAAACAATATCCATCTATGAATTTTGCTTTTGCATTAAGCGCTAATAGTAATATTTTATCAAGATTATATTTATTGACTTTGTTAAAAAGGTATATCAATATCATCAGATACTTGGTTCCAGTCCATATCTAGTAAAATTCTCCCAAAGTACCTAATAATTTCTTCTAACACCTCTCTTGAATCTATGAACATTTGCCATGTATAATCGAATTCTTTATCTTCCCAAATACATAGGTAGCTTTTACTATCGCTCAAATTGTATTCACTAAATCCATCTAAACATATTGTGCTTAAATCATTTGTAATATGATCATACATCTCTAAATTTGGTCGTTCACTAAGATAATAATTACCTATTGTTTTTCTTTCAATTTCTAAGATGTTCCAGTATTTAGGATTAAGTGAATCCAAAAATAAATCTGCTTTACCGGGTAATACTAAGAATCTTCCTGCTGTTTTCTCGAAGAAAATGTGAGGTAAATCTACCCAATAGTGAAAATTTAGCAGATAGGGATCTAAAATAAGTTTATTAATAGAAATACTTAAAGCGTCTAGACTTTGTTTGAGAAATAGTTGATATCGTTTATCTCTCTCTCCAGGATTTTTAAGTCTATACCCTATACATCGTGATGCCTTGTTCATCTTAAACTTTTGCTCAAAACCGAGCGCTTCAAGTATATTGATAGCCAAAAACATCAATTCCTCTCCAGACTCTTCTACAATTTCGTCACCTGACAAAGCTAAAGAAGTCACGCCGTCATAGTTTATCTTTTGCGGTTGGTTGCTAGCTTCATTAGTAATAGCAGGAGAGCAATTACTTACCCACTCAGGTTTGTACTTGAGAAATAAAGCCTTTAACTTGTCTCTTAAAGGGCGATCGCCTGGAAATTCGCTTTTAATACCAAAATCTTTATATACATTTGAGATTTGCTTGCGTACAGTTCCTTCCGCACGTCCCCTAGACTGAGCAATCTCATCATTAGTGTATCCAGCCAGCAAATACTTCAACACCTCTACCTTACGAGGTGCTTTCCTTAGCATTTCTAGAGCTTCATTAAACTGCCGACTATTCATACTTTTCAGAATACCGCATTTTCTTTAATCTGCGTACTTTGCGTATTGCGCGTATTCAGATTTTTTTATAGGTGTCCATTGCTTTGCGTATCTGCGTAACGAGCATCATATACACAAGAGCGTTTGAGTAAACCAATGGAAAATGATTCTAGATTTGTTCAATTAGAAATACCAGGAATGGAGCAATTTCTTGTCCAAAATAAAACTGTCTCAGAAATAACTAAGATGACTCCACAAGCTATTACAAATATTTCGGCTAAGAGTCCAGATAATCAAATCACATTCTATCAATTAGAAATACCAGGGATGGAAGAATTTATCGCCAAATTGAAAACACAGTCAGAATCTAACAACTCAATTGACTACAGCCGTATGAGTAAAGATTTTGCTGCTTGAAGAAAAAGCGAATCGCCTTATCTCATAAGCCCACACAAGTGGGCTTTGTTCGTGTATTCTATTGTCAGGGCTTCAACTATCTGGCAATTTAGCAAACGCCTGCTCAACTAACTTCTTTGACTTAGCATCCAAACGCAGCCAATCGACTTCACCGAATTCATCGATTAAACTAGTATCAATATCAGCAACTTCCTTCTGTGGGGTGTATTCAATAAAACACACCTGATAACACAGTTCCCACAAATCGATACTCGCTTCTTGCTGTTGACGCTGCAAACGTAGATGATATCCTGGATGGGGCATCGGCAGACGAGCCAGAGTTCCTCTGATTTCATCTGCTTCTTGGGGTGTTGCAGTTTCGATTGCTTGCAATAGCTCAGTCACCAATGCTTTGATTTCATCAGTGGTGCTAGGCGGCCAAATCAGGACATCATGGTAAGTTCCTGTCCAAGAAGATTGATCGAGCTGCTTGCGGATATTGTCGATAACGCGAATGAAAGCAGGTTGCATGAGGATTTCAGCCTGCTGCCATGCAACTGGATTTGTTATTTTAGGTGGCATTGGTAATACACAGGGGCACTAAAAGAAAAATAAACAGTCTGCGTTTATTAAAAAGCTGCGTTTTTAATCTAAATCTTTTCTCAAGATAGCGGATTTCAATGAAGAAAATTTGGAGATATTTATTACCAGCTGGAAAATTAGGTAATAACTCTGGGGAGAGAATATGATCGGCAAGCTACTAGACCATCGTTACCAAGTAATTAGAGTCCTCGCGATGGGAGGATTTGGTCAAACATACATTGCCCAAGATACTAGGCGACCAGGCAATCCTATCTGCGTTGTCAAGCATCTCAAACCCGGAACTGACCCCAGAGTTTTTGATACTGCTAAACGCTTGTTCAGCAGTGAAGCCGAAACTTTAGAAAAACTGGGCAACCATGACCAAATACCCAGGTTGCTGGCGTACTTTGACGAAAACCAAGAATTCTATCTAGTACAAGAATATATTGAAGGACATACCCTAGCTGAGGAACTTATACCTGGCAAGCGCTGGAGTGAAAGCCAAGTAATTCAACTGTTGCAAGAAGTTCTAGAAATTCTGGAATTTGTCCATCGCCAAGGCGTGATTCACCGCGACATCAAACCGGATAATATCATTCGCCGTGCCTCAGATAATAAGTTAGTTTTAGTTGATTTTGGAGCAGTGAAACAACTGCGTACACAACTGGTAACAGTGGGCGGACAAGCATCTGCGACAGTGGTTATCGGTACTCCTGGCTATATGCCTACAGAACAAGGGCAAGGTAAACCCCGTCCTAACAGCGATATCTATTCCCTTGGCATCATCGCCATTCAAGCATTAACAGGATTACAGCCAACAGAATTGCAAGAAGACCCGGAAACAGGGGAAGTTATCTGGCAGCATTCAGTAACTGTGAACCATCAACTGGCGGCAGTATTGTCCAAGATGGTGCGTTATCACTTCAAAGACCGCTATCAAAATGCTACGGAAGCACTGCAAGCGTGTAAAGACGCGATTAATCCAGTACCTGCACTTTCCACACCTCAAGAAGCCGCCAACAATTTTAGTTACCAAGCAGCCAAATCTCAGCCTCAAGTATCTCGCCTGCAAACTATTGCAGTTGCACCAGCAAATCCTATCCCTGCCAAACCTGAGCGTAAAGACTCTAGTAAATCCGACCCCTGGCCGATATTAATTGGCATATTACTAGCGGGTGGTGCAGCTGCCTTGGTAGCAAATGTATATCCAAATGTGAAAAATTTTGCTTTAAATCTTACAGGTAAGGATACGGCTTTAGCAAACAAATGCTCGGCTGTTGTTGTCGGAAATTCTAATATCCGTTCTGAACCTAGTTCGATAAATTCTAATAATATTGTGCAAACTGTTGCTAATAACACCAATTTCGAGGTGACTGGCAAGCGAACAAAAGCAGGTTGGATAGAAGTTAAGCTTAAATCTGGTCGTTTGGCTTGGGCACACCCGACCGTGATAACTAATAATCAGGAATGGGGTTCTTGCCTACGCGAAAAGGGCATTGCAACTAGGATTGTAGATGATAGTAGCTTGATTGCGACTCGAACTATTCCGCAGCCAAAACCAAAATCTCAGGATGTGGTAACTCCAATACCAGAAAAGCCGAAGAAGTCAACTGACGATGCTGAGAAATCACAACGATCGCAGCCTAATGATAACAGTGCCAATATTGTAGAACAAGCAAAAAAGAAGTATGATTCCGGGGATATAATTGGAGCGATCGCACTTTTAAGATCGGTTCCGGCAAATGCTGCTTCTGGTATCCAAGAGACGAGCAAAATGATTGCCCAGTGGCAGTCAGATTGGGCAAAGGCAGAGGCAGTATCTAATGAAATTAATAAAGCAATAGATGATGGTAAATGGGATAAAGTTTTAGATTATAGAAACCATCCAGAAAAGTTACCTAATACTAAATACTGGCGAAATAGAATAGAACCATTATTTAAACAAGCAGCCGAAAATCTGGCAAAACAAGCACTAACTCAGCTAGAAAATCAAGGTAATCAGAAAAATACCCAACAGAAACTTCCCGATACTAAGCAACCTGAAACCACAGAGAGTCCCAATAGCACACAAACTCCTAAAAGCAGCTTTTAAAAGTTATCAGTAAACACAGTTTATATCGTTACCAGCCAGAAACTGGGAACAACTAAATTCGGGCTGCCATCGCCCGAATTCGCAGCAGCCCAATAAATATCGTTTCCAGATTATATCTGGAAACGATATTTATCTGTGGTTTTATTTTCCCTATCCGTGCATCTCGTCGTATTCTTGGGCTTCAACTCGTCTTGCTTCCATCCGCGAAGCAGGCAGAAACTCAGCACGACGGACTGGAACCAAGGGCGGTGTATTTCCTGGGTAAGGGTGAATCACTTGTACAGTACGGGCTGGACGCTGCCGTGGCGAGAACAAAGCCAATACACCAGCGACGACAACACCACCACCAATAGTTAGAGTTGCACCTCCCACAGCCCAAAGCACAGGTGAAGACCACCAAGAACTTTGAGGCTGGAATGCTGTTACTTTTTGTTGGTTATACTGCTGGGCTTGTTGCCACTGCTGCTGAGTATTGAAATTTTGAACTTGACCTTGGAGTTGTTGATTTTGCACCTTCAGCTGTTCATTGTCGTTTTTTAAACGCTCCAACTGCATCTGCGTGTTCAGTTTCTCCATCTCCAGACGCTGGTCAGTATTGGGAGTAGTCGGTGGCTGAACTTGACCGGGATACATTGGTTGCCCATAAGGCCCATAAGGATACATTTGTGGCTGCATTCCCGGCGCTACTACAGTCCCTGGCATTTGCGGAGCAACAGCAAAGTTAGGCTGTAGAGGGGTATTTGTTCCTTTGAGCAATACCAGAGCCGCCAGCCCAGCTACAGCAACCCCACCGATAAACGCCATACTCTCACTCATCGCCTTTGCTCCTCAATTGCGACCTAATTATAACTATTTGTGACTGACTCACTCTCACACTCATAAATTATGCCTACTTAATTTCACATAATACTCAAACTATAAGCGACCGGATCGGCTAGTTTTTTTACATCATGATATCTGATGTTAATATTCAAGACCATAACGGTCAAATTGTCTACCAAACAAGCATACAAAAACTGCACTGTTATACTTTTTTAATCTACTTTCTCCGTCTAATCAAGAGAAGTATTTGTGCTGGTGCTGGTGGTCTGGATGGCTGCCTTGAGACTTTGGCAAAATTGGGCGATCGCCGAAAGTCCTTGCTCTGGTGTTCCTTGGGCTAACCGTTTGACAACAGCGCTACCCACGATCGCACCATCTGCGCCCCATTCCCTTACCTGTCGGGCTTGTTCAGCTTCAGATATGCCAAAGCCGACTGCAATCGGTTTATCAGTAACACTACGAATTTGTTTGAGTAAATCGGACACGCGGTTTTCCAGTTGCGATCGCACCCCTGTAACCCCAGTCACACTGACTAAATAAATAAATCCTTGAGAAGAACGAGCGATCGCTTCGATCCGTTGGGCAGAACTAGTGGGAGCTACCAACAAGATTACGTCAATTCCCATCTCACTAGCTGCTTGCAGCAATCCTGCTGCTTCTTCTAAAGGTAAGTCAGGTATTACCAATCCTGCAACTCCAGCAGCAGCAATTTGCTCAAGAAATTTTTCAATCCCCCGATGCAAAATTGAGTTGTAATAGATCAACAGAACAATCGGCGATCGCAATTTGGGAGTAATCCCTTGCAGCATTTCTAGCACTTGCTCTAACTTCGTACCTCTTTGCAAAGCACGGGTAGCAGCAGCTTGAATGACTGGCCCATCAGCCAGAGGATCGGAGTAGGGTATACCCACTTCTATAATGTCGGCTCCACTACGATCTAAAACCTGCAAGGCTTTTGCTGTTGTTTCTAAATCTGGATCGCCAGCAGTGATAAACGGAATCAGAGCGCACTCACGATTGTGCCCAAGAGTTTTAAAGCAATCAGAAATCGCAGTCATTTAGTCAAGTGTCAATAGTCAATAGTCAGTGGTCAGTGGTCATTGGTCATTGGTCATTGGTCATTAGTAAAGGACAAATGACTAATGACAAAGGACAAATAACAACTGACCAATGATAACTTTACACCTGAGATTGCTCTTCTTGTTCTATTTCGGCTTGAATTCGTGCTAGTTCTTCGGGAGTAAGCTCGTCTAGCCGCTTTTGCAGAAAGTCTTGCTCATACTGTTCCCGCTGTTGGTGGTAGGTCATTTTTTGTCCCACCGCACGGAAAAAATAGGTGGCTAACCAGCCAACTAAGGCACTGACTAGCAAGACTTGGCTCCATATACCAGCTTTTTGATTATCCAAACCGACTAGCTGCAATCCTAAGTATGCCAAACCGCCGGCAATAAAAACACCCAAGCCAATTCCAATCGCGTCAATCCGTCGCATGAGAGTTATGACCTACCAATCTCGTTAAACTTGAACTTGTCGCCGTTGGGGTCGAAAATTTGCAAACGGCGATAGAACCAACAGACCCGGAAAGAAGAAAAACACCAAAAAGTACATAAAGACACGCTCAATAGAGCTAGCTACATACCAACGCTGCTTCAGGTACAGCAAAACAGCAATGGGGATTACCAGAAGGTAAGCTCCAGCCAAAATCAGATATAGCAGGGCGACAATCATAACTTTCAAGTCTTAAGCATCTGTTTTCCATCATAGGCTGAAGAGACAGACTCAGAGAAGTATAGTCATAATGCTTTCAACATAACTGCGCCAGAATTCCTCGAAACCGCTAACGAAGAGGCGAAAGCGCAGCTTTGGCGGACTGGAGTACTTTTACTGAGGACGATTCAACGGATTTCATGACAAAAGCTAATATCATGCTATTATGTGAATCCACTAACAAAAAATGCTCTAGTCAGACAAAATCGAAAACTCATCCAGATGATTACGAGAAAACTAAGAAGACTTTCAACTCTCTGAAGCGATCGCCCAATCTGGAAAAAATATTTTCAATCTAGTTGGACAAAAGACACAATTGATGGTGGAATAGATAAGGAGGTATTTGCTACCTCTAAAAAATAACTAGTTACACTAGTTGCCAAACACCTTTGGGGGTGTGGCGGAATGGTAGACGCTACGGACTTAAATAATTGAGCCTTGAAAGAGAAATCCTTCAAGTGGAAGCTCTCAAACTCAGGGAAACCTAAATCTGGTGACAGACATGGCAATCCTGAGCCAAGCCGAAAAAAGTCCTGAGTCATGTTAGCGGTAGCGAGGCGTTTAGCCTGTGTTAAGTGGTGAGTAAATTTAAACTCATAACTGCTAACTCCTAACTCATGAACTGTTCGGAAGGTGCAGAGACCCGACGGGAGCTACCCTAACGTTAAGTCGAGGGTAAAGGGAGAGTCCAATTCTCAAAATCTGAGCAGGCTACTGTCATCAGGTGCAGTGAAAACTGCGGGAGAATGAAAATCCGTTGACCGTAAAAGGTCGTGTGGGTTCAAGTCCCTCCACCCCCACTAAAAATTTAAAATACCTAAAGGCTTCAATTGTGACTTTACCCATAACTTTGCCGCAACGGCAAGCTTATGCTTCCAATAAAGGGTGGCAAGGTTATGGTTCCAAACAAATTTCTCTTCGCGCTGCCCTTAAAGCAGCGCGAACTTTTTTGTCGCGAAAACATCCTGGTTTAGCCAACAGCCTTGAAATAGCTGCCTCACTAGGATAAATACCTTCACTGTGAACTTGCCTAACAGCTTGTTTTACCTCCTCGCAACAGTGTTCAATTCGTTTGATGCGAGATTCTTTCATATACTTAACGTACTCGGCTGAAATTGCTCGGCATAGCTCTGGGAAATGCCTGTAAAGAACTCGCTTAGGATACCCAAGGCGTTTCGCCACTGCTGTCATAGGTAGCGGTTGTTCATTCGCTTGAAGGACATTTTCAAGTAATTGTTGAGTGCGATCGCTATCAAACTTTACTTCAAGCTTTTTTGTACTGCTATCTCTCACCTGGTTTTGAGGCGTAGCAGGAAATTTACTAGAAGTCTCCTTAAGAGTCTCTTGAGTCAAAAAATCCAGCACAGATACCTGAAGAGTAAAACAGATTTTCAAAATCACATTCAGTTCTGGCAAGACTTTTCCCATCTGCCACATCCAAACCTTGTTTTTGGGAATTTCGAGCATACGGGCAAAAGCAGCTGTGTTTCCTTCAGTAAATTGGTTTACGTACCTACAGAACGCTTGAGCAACTATTTCCCTTTTCAAAGGTTTTGGTAGGTGAGGGGTATTAGCAAGTAATTCTCCAACAGTCTTGATAACCCATGTTTGCCAAATAATCTCTTCCTTGCTCGGTGGGGTTTTATCAGAAGACGGGTAATTAGCAGTAACGCCAAGCCATTTTAAGCAATAAGGGCAATAACCTGGTCTGGAATAAGAAGCCAGAGGAGGAAGCTCTCGTTTGCAATGAGGACATTGCTGGTATAAAGACTGATTGTGCCAATGACAAAGTGTAACTGCCTCAAAAAACCAAATTAAGGGTTCGTAAATTACTTTGTCTTTCGAGGAACACCACTCCTCATAACAGTAGGGACACCAAGCTCGTCTAGCACGAAGTAATCTTCTTTGGGGAAAGATATCAGTCCAACTTAATAAAGTGAGAAAGCGCAAATCACTACGTAGAGTCAATGACTCTAGGACTGTGGCTAAATCAAGAGCCATCGTACCTGTTCCATTGAGTGCCCCAGTCAAGCTTCGCATTTCAAACAGATTTGTAGTTTTGTAAGTCTTGGGTATAAAGGACACGAGTTCTCTGGATATTAAAGCTTTTGGGGTTACACAATGAGCTTCTGCTAGTCGAGATATATAACCAGTTAAGCTTTCCACTAATGGAGTACCAATACCAATAGGATCTAACCGATACAACCGACTGCGAGATGGAATAGCAACCTTTCTTAAATCCCAAGATTCGTATGTTTCTAATACACTAGCTAACATCTTGCTGCACTCCGATGGGATCTCTTTTAGGTCTGCGTTTGCCAACCTTTCCTGGCGGACGAGTAGTTTTTGGGGTTTCTTCGGGTAGCACAATTGCTTTTGCGCCAAGTCCTAATGCAGAGCGTAAGTTTTGTATATCTGTTTCTGTTTCAGATAATTGTCGTTCACCCTCTTGAATTTCCTTGAACATTTTCTGACACTGAGCAACCGACAAAGCACGTTTTTGTAAATCTTTGAGAGTGATTGTTGTTGCTTCTCGATCTAGAGCATCTTTAAGAGCGCGTGTTAGCCAATCTTTCAGTGTGCCAACACATCCTAAAGTACGTTCATAAAAATATTCCCAATGACTGACTAAATCTGGAGCTTCTGCAAGTGGCATCTGCTGTTGAAAAGTCAACAATACACTTTTAAAAGCCTGTACATCTTCTGGATAGTCAGCACAATAACGACGGAAATGAATATCGACACTACGACGTGAGAGTTGACCACTCAAATTACGGAATGTAAGTAGTTCGTATGTTCCTAATAGACAATGCAAGATACCTGTCATATTTGCCACAGATTTGAGACAGTCTAATTGATCTTGTAGCTTGTATCCGCTTGCCATCTTGCCAAAATGTTGTGCTTCATCTACAAAAAATACGTCTGGATGACGATGGATGAGAGCATTTTCTAAAGCTCTGCGTAAAGCAGGTGCAACTACTTTCGACTCAACATTAATTTTTCCAAAATTATCGCGAGAGATGCCACGTACGCCGTAATCAAACTTGTGATCGATTAAGGGTTCCTCTAAGGCAATTAAGGCGCGTGTGTAGTAATCTTTCCAGTTGAAGTTTCTCGATTCTGGGGCTACAGCTTCAACACCAACAACAGGAACACGACTGCGATCGCTTTCCAGTTTAGGTAATGCTATTTCTGTTAATTTCTGCTCAACGCGCAGTCGCAAAGTTGTTTTACCGATACCGCTAGGGCCATAAACAAAGATAAATGATGCTCCTGCGGGTTCGGCAATCGTTCGCATGAGAATTTCATAGACTTCTTTAAGTCGAGGATGCGCTACGGTGTAATTTTCAAAGTAAGCAAGCCTTTCTGTAGCAGGCCGTGTGAGGAGTTCAAGCGGAAATCCAGTAGATTTTGTCATAGTTAAAACTCCTCATACACTACAAGTGTTTCTGGGACGATCGCTTCATCTTCATCCGCTTGAGAATCGGTATTGGCAAAAGTAACTTGAATAAGTTTTGGTTGTTCGTTACGGCTTGTTGTCGCTTTTCCACCCTCAATTACTCTAAAGACTTCCTTAACTTCTGCATCATAGGAACGCTGTTCTAATAGAGCTTCTTGAGCTTCTACCGATGCTAAAAATTCTGCTAAATTCTTAGCCGAAACTTTAGATTGTTGTGCATGATTTGAAGAGCGTTTGCGTAATTCGATACTAGCTAACTTCAATTCTTTTTCTGAACGACCTTGGAGTTCTGCATAATATTGAGAGATACACTGTACCCACTGTCCTCGAACAAAGGCGTAAGCGATACCAATATTAAACGGGTCGTATCTTATCTGCACAGAGGTATTTTCAATTTGGGGGTCGCGGAAACTATTAGACGAATAGTAGATTGAGTTAATTTTTACGCCACGTCCGACTTGAACTTTTGCTTTTCCCTCTGAGGTTGTAGGTAGAGTAAGAATCTGAAAGTTTTCATCGTAAGGAATCATGCGGTGAACCCGACTGCCTCCAATCGCCATACCCGCAGCAAACGCATCCCTCGGACTCTGGAAAAGTGCCGGATGTTCGTCTGTATCGTAAACTTCGTAAGCCCAAGCACAAAGATATTCATAAAGTAAACCAAGTGTCCATACAGCTAGATTTTTAGGGTTAACTGACTTGGTGACTTGGCGGACATTACGAGTTATTTGTGTATTACCAAGTAAGTTATGGACAAATTGAGTATTGGAAGTTCCAAATAGACGTTCGCAAACCGAACCAAAACGAGCTTTGGCTGGGGGTCTTTGCTTTTTTGTACATTCAAAAGTAGCTAGTAGTGTTTCAAAATAAACGCTGTGAAACTCTGCACCGTTATCTACCACTACAATTTGGGGAAGCCTGCCGTGACGCTTGACACAAATTCTTAGCACCATTAAGCAAGAACGATATGAGGGTGAGTCAAACGTTAGGTAAACTGCCAGCAATCGCCGTGAATAAGCATCTACGAGAAATGTTGCCCAAGGTCTGCCAAGATTGCGGCCTGTATCAGAGCAAACTAGCTCTACATCTAACTCAGTATGATCTATATGCCCAATTTCAAAAGGGCGATCGCCGTGTCTTGGGGTAGTTATAGCAAGCTCCCAATAGAAGGATTCATGCTGATAAGCGGCACGACGACCTTGGCGTTTTTTAGTCTGTTCGTAACCAGTCCGGCGTTGTACTTCTTTGGTAAATGCTTTATAGCTCGGAGCAATTACACCAGCTTGTTCGCAAGCTCGAACTAAAGCCGCGTGAACCTCCCACATTCTTTTTTGTTTAAGAGTTTCATAGTCTTCTAAAATAAACTTCTCCATAATTGCTAAGGTGTCTTCGGGCAGCTTGCGCTGACGATTACCTTTGACACTGCGATGGGACAAAAGCCCAATGTAGCCGCAACCGTATTTTTGAATTGCAGTTAGATATTTAGCTTTCCAGTCACGAATGGTACGGGCTGGTATTGTTTCGTTTTCTGGGGGATGGCCGTTTAAGTAAGGTTCGATAGTTCTGTAGCGTTCAAGAGCTTCTGCTTGATCTTCAGGACTAGCTTGATAAAATCGCTGCCAAGATTCTGTGCTAATAGCTGTTTTTTCTGGTGTTTGGAGACTTGTGATTTTTCCTTGGCGAACCAGATTCTCAAATATAGCTTTTTTGAGTTCAATTAACTGATTATTTTCTGCGCCAAGTATAACCTCTGTTTCTCCAACATGGATGATATTTAAACCTTTGCCGTCCCAACTAACAGTTGCTCCAGTAACAATATTGACTACAGGAGAGATAGCTGGAAGACTTACACTTGGTTGCTCAACCATTAATCTATAAGCAGTAGCAGTTTGCTCGTCACGGAAGATTAGACATCTTTCTGGTTCAGCTAGTGGTGTAGCATTTAAATCAATATAGATTTGCTCTTGAATAATTAAGGTGTAGATATCGTCAGATTTAGCTCCTGTTGACCCATTGAGTAATTCTGCTAAAGTGATTCCTGGTTGAGATGACACAACTGCAAGTAATGATTGAGCGATCGCTTCTTCCACTACTAGAGATTCTGAGCGATAATAATCTTCTAAAAATTGCAGATTACGTTGCAGAACCCAATTGATTTCCCGATCTGAGTGAATGCGGTAATAAAGCCCAAACTGGTTAGCATAGTCTTCTCCTGGCGGACAATGCCATTGATTATCTTCTTGAGAGTAAAAGTAACGATTGGGGTTTTTCTCTGCTAGTTTTTTCAAATCTTGCTCAGTTTTACATTCTTCCCAACCAGCCGAATTGGTTCGGATGACAAATAAATCTGGGGTGTGTAAAACGCCTAATCTACGTCCGTTACTTGCTTGATAGTCAAGTTTAATTTGTGGTGGTTGATCGTAGAATTCTAGAACATCTTCATCGTGTTCTAACTGATAGACAATTGGCAGTTCAACCCGATGAGACTCAAATTGAATCGTGACTCCCATCTTGCGACTAGGGTAGCGTCCCGAAACATTCTTACTACCGCCACCAACGCGACGGGATGGCTCAGATGAGCGAACTTTCTCAATAATTTTTTGCCCTGCCTCGGATATTTGAAGGCGAGCAACCCATTGTTCAAATTGCTCTTTCATATACTCCTTAGTAAGCGCAAAGCGCTTTATTTTATGAATCTATCAAAATAAGACCATAAAGTTAGGAACTTGCTTGCCTGATGCTATACTACTTAACTTTATAACACTTATATTGTGCAAAAGTCCACTGATAGTAGATGGATTTAATAGCGATACTGGTTCAGTATTGTTTTGTGACGCAGAAACACTCCAGTATTGAGTACCGCTTTGGCAAAGCGATTAGGCGGCGAAGGCGAGAGCTAGATTTATCCCAAGAAGAACTGGCTGAAAAGTCAGGACTTCATCGCAACTACATCTCAGGAATCGAAACCGGAGAGCGTAACCCTTCGTTAAAAAATATTGTTAAGTTAGCCGCAGCTTTGGAGATATCTGTCTCCGATCTCTTTGTTAATTACGGCATCGAGGTTAAGAGTGAATCGGAAACTAATTCCTAAAATTTAGCTGTTAAAACTAAAGTACCAGCGTTTAGGTTAATCCAAGAGGGATGACTATTTACTCAGAACATTGGAGCCTAAAACCTCTAGAAATCCCGCAACGGAGTCGGTTATTTTCTCTTGAACCTGTGGCAGTGGGAACTCCCTATGCAGAAAGTCTTAGTAGCTATCTCCATCGTTTAGCGCAGACGCATTGTTTAACCTCTCAGAAGCTCGTTATGGGAGAAATTGGGCCACTTATTCTCAAAGATGAGGATAAATCTGAGCTATTGTCAAAAAATCTGAGTCACCTATTGGGAAATAGCGACGCTAAACCGGCTATTAACGGAATGCGAGAAATGACAGAAAAGTTAGTCACTGTCTTAGAAGAGTTAACAATGCGTCAGGATTTACGCTTTTTGACCCTTTTAAGCTGGAAAGGAATGATTTATGACAAGGGGTTATTTCGGAACTATCGCGCTTGGTGTCCTTGTTGTTGGGAAGAGTGGAAGCAGGAGACCAAAACTATCTATGAACCATTATTATGGTCATTTAAGGATGTAGAATTTTGTTTGCTTCACAAACAACGATTAATAGAAGAATGTCCTCATTGTGGTGCCCGTTTACCTGTGATGGCTAGGTTTTCACCTGCGGGATTTTGTTCTCGTTGTTACGGGTGGTTAGGGCAGGAAATTAAAGGCGAAGAGGAAATAGAGAAATATCGAGTTAATATTCAAGGAATTAGCGAATTAATTGCACTTACTTCCCAATTAGGATATCAACCCATCCCAATCGAGCTAACTCGAAAATTACAATTGATTTTGTTAGTGTTTGAACAAGCAATTGGAAAGGATGTGAAGTTATTGGGAGATTTAGGAGGAATCATGGAATCGTTGAGGATAGCCTCAAGAACAAATCAAAGTCAACCTTATCATTTGGTAAAGTTGATTATTCCTGTGTGCGAGAAGGCGAAGATTAGTGTATTTCAGTTGTTTGGGTCAGATTTTAAGGAATTGGGCAAGATATTGTTCGGTAATTTTAGTCTGGAATTAAAGTTATAGAAGCACCAGAAAAATGTGTGAATTAGCCAAGTATCTAGGTGAATTTTTCTGGTTGCTGAAAATGGGTGTAGGCGTAGCCCGTCGTAGACATCGCACTCCAAAATTACTTCTATTATTGATATCGTGTCAGCACCACATCTCTGGATTCGGCGTTAGATGTATAATTACCCAAGGTTTTTGTGTATTTATTTACTGGTTAAAAATAGATGATTACTGTTATACCAGAGGAAATTAGTCAGTTTCGTAGCGAATTGGCAGATAATCCCCAGGCTTTAGTAGCTTTAGACACTATCGAAGAGTGTGAAGGTTATTTAGACGATGCCGTTCCACTGCTGGTTATGCGGGAAACTGCACAGGAAGCAGATAGAGGATTAAATGATTGGTTAGAAAAATCCCGCCAATTTGTCTGTCAGGAAGAAGTTAGAGAAGCCTTGGAATCTGGATTGCTTGCTCCAGCTATAGAAGCGATCGCTATTGGTATTTCCATTCCTCCTGGTATAGCAACTGCACTCAGTATTTGTGTGTTTAAACTGGGTGCGAAAAAGTTTTGTAAAGTCCCCGAATCTGGTGCTTAAAGTCCAGAAGCTGTAAATCCAGCCCAGTAGTAGGCATTTGCAAAAGGTAGGGGTTGACGTTGCTTGATTAGTTTCAAAGATTCTCGAAATATTCTGCGTTGTCCTACTCTTAGTTGAGCAAGGACTTTTTCAATCTGAGTTTTGTGTTCCTCCAGAAATCTGTCTAATCCCTCAATAGTCAAATTTCGCAGCCAGTTTTGAGCTTCCTTCAGGGCTATGGCAACATCTCCTGCTTCCAATCGACCGAGTTTGAATAAGTTTTCGTAGAATTTAATCATCAAAAAGCTGGTGGAAAGGTCATCTACTTTCCATAGGGAACTAACGATACTGGGACTACCTGCTAATAGAAAACCGCTAGGTAATCCAATATATTCATCGCTGGTATTTTGAAAATCAATTAATCCAGTTTCGCAAGCGGAAAGGGTGACAAGGCGACATTTTTCTAAATTGAGAGCGAAGATTTTATCTAAAGTCAGGCATTTTTCTAAATCGTGGGTTTCCCCTACTCGCAAATTCAGGTAACGTTCGGAGTCGAGTTTTGTTGGTGTGTCTGCGATCGGTGCATTCGCCAAAATTAGGGCTGATTTACTGGCGTTTGTCAAGTTAAAATATCCATGACAGCTAAAGTGGGTGCAGTGGTAAGTATTTAAGTCAGAATTATTAATTGCTGTGAGAGTTGCTGCCGATTTTTTCAGGACGTTGGCAGTATTAAAGTAACTTTGAATAACTTGTACTTCTAAATCTGTATAGTTTAAATCACCTGTGGGGTTTTGAATTGCAAACAGGGATTGAAAATCAGGACGTTTGCGCTGTTGCACTTGTTGCAGTAGTTGACAACTGGGTGCATAGCTCACACCACCAGCAAATAAATCTAGAAGACAAGACGAATTTTCAGAATTTTGATTTATTGGAATTGCATGAAGGGGGAATAAATGCAAGAAGAAATGGGGAATTAGGATGAGTTTATCGCAGTGCTTTGGTATCTGGGTTAATATTTCATCAATGTGCAGAATCGAAGCTAATTGTTTAAGTTCTTCCCCTAAGGTATCTCGCCATTGGTCTTTTTGACCGTAGTAATTATCCAAATATTGATTTACCCAATCATACAAAGCTTCTCGGTCTTCTGGTTGGGATTGCCAAATAGTTACCTCTCCTTGTTTTGTGACAATAAACGCCAGAATTTTATCGTTGAGAATATACCACTCGATAATAGCTGTATGCTCATCCAAAGAACCTTGGAAAGAGTCAAATTTGAAACCATAACCAACAGGTAAATAGCGATTTTGCAATTCATTACGCTGCTGTCGCAACTGTTGGAGATGTTGTGCTAGGGCTTGGGGATTTTCAGCTTTACCATTTTGGATTTGATATTGTCCTACGGCTATTTCATCCCTGTATTTTTCTAATTGAGTGACAACATCTGGAGGAAAGATGGTTTTAGAGTCACGTTCAAGGATTTGTTCAACTAAACTGCGGGTTTTACTACGTTCAATATATTCAATCGCTTCGGTGATATTAGCTAATTCCAGGCAAACTTTCACCATGCGGCTATAAACTCCGTTAAAGGATTCCGCTTGCTTGCGTTTGCTTTCCTCCCCAGAAACTATTTCTTCTCGTAAAGATTCTACTGTCGCAATGGCAGATTTAAACTGATCGTAAGCTGAGGTAAACTTGTTACTGTTTTGGTAAGCAATTCCCAGTCCCCACAAAGATTGTGTATGTTCTTGAGGCAAAGCTTCCCTGGTTAAGACAGTTAAAGCCGCAGTATAAGCGGCGATCGCATTTTCGATATTCTCTGCCTTGTCTCCTTTGATTCTCTTAGAGTAGGCAAGTGCGAGATTATTGTGTGTCATTGCCCATTCAAAAGGCAAAGCTTCCCTGGTTAAGACAGTTAAAGCCGCAGTATAAGCGGCGATCGCATTTTCGATATTCTCTGCCTTGTCTCCTTTGATTCTCTTAGAGTAGGCAAGTGCGAGATTATTGTGTGTCATTGCCCATTCAAAAGGCAAAGCTTCCCTGGTTAAGACAGTTAAAGCCGCAGTATAAGCGGCGATCGCCTGTTCGATATTCTCTGCCTTGTCTCCTTTGATTCTATAGCTGTAGGCAATTGCGAGATTATTTTGCGTCATTGCCCAATCTTGAGGCAAAGCTTCCCTGGTTAAGACAGTTAAAGCCGCAGTATAAGCGGCGATCGCCTGTTCGAT